>JAQBQW010000022.1 GCA_028286805.1 Parcubacteria group bacterium
AAAAACCACCCGATCGGGTGGTTTTTTGACATTTAATATGCGATCGAGCATTATCTTCACCGGATGCTCATTTACCCGAACGTGCGTATTCCGCATCCATACGCGGCAATTCGGGTACAGACAGGAGAAGAGCGATGTTGAAAAAAACGACAGTATCACATGTGGAAGGTTCCTTATCGGAAGCTATCAAGGATTCAACGAAGGGTGTGTCGTCGCAGGGAGATAACGAGGTAAGGTTAGCGCATATCGACCATCACATGCGGGGACAATCTAGGGGTGATTTGTTGGTACCTTCAGCCTCGAAGAAGATCGAGAGTGTCCGCTTCTTCCATCGAGAGCTTGCGATGAGGTTCATCGGCCTGGCAACAGAAGACCAAGCATATTTGATTGATGTACTGCTTTACACACTGGACGCTCATGATGTAAACGAAGCCTTTATCGAATTCGCCTGGTCCGCAACCAACAACAAAAAGTTGCATGTAAAGCGAATTACGGGAGCTAGCACTGTCCTCTCGATTCTACTTGTGTAATCACGCATTGGGTTGCGTGTTTTTTATTTAGTTCTCACAATCAACGTAAAATGCGTCTCTTTCTCATTCTCCACTCGCACGGGAATGGTAAACGTTCCCAATTCTTTAATTGGATCGGTTTTAATGCAGTTGGCTTCTATCTCAATCCCCTTCTCTTTTAAAAGAAGTTCGCTTATCTTTTCTTTAGTTAAAGCAGCAAACAAGTGATTCTTTTCGTTGGCTTTGGTTTCAACAACGAGTTCAATACCAGAAAGATTTTGAATATGCCCTCTTAATTTCTGAAGCTCGGCTTCTTTGTGTTTGGCATCATTTTCTTTCAGAGATTTGATCTGTCCGGCAGCAGAACCTGTTGCAGGCACTGCCAGCTTCTTTGGGATCAAGGAATTGATTGCATATCCGTCTGCCACATTCTTTTCCTCGTACTTCCGTCCAACTCCCTTTACGTCTTTGAGGAATATAACTTTCATGGGTTTATTTCTTGTTTAATACTTCGATCGCTTTGTTTAATTGGGGATCTTTACCCGAAGTGAAATCCGCTTCTGTTCTTTCAACGATATATTCTGGAACGATTCCTTGTTTAGAGATAGACAAACCGTTTGGAGTAAGCCAGCGGGCTACGGTAACTTTCAGAGACGTGGTTGGGGTGAGATCTATTAATTCCTGGACCGAACCTTTGCCGAACGTTTTTTGTCCGACAAGCGTTGCTTTACCCTGTTCTTCGAGCGCACCAGCCAATATTTCTGCTGCAGATGCGGATCCGCCGTCCACCAGTATCACAAACTTCAGATTATCTTTGAACACGTTGTATCCCTTGGATCTGTATACCGTTTCTTCTTTTCCGTCTCCATAGCTTTCGCGGACGATGACCTTGCCGGATGGCAGGAACCAGCTCGCCATATCAATGGCTGCTTCCAGGTATCCTCCCGGGTTGCCACGCAGGTCTAAGATGAGTTTCGTATCTCCGGATTCAACGAATTGCCTCAGGGCTTGTCTGAACAATTCCGGAGATTCGGCGGTGAAGCTGTATAGATCTATTTTGAAAATACCATTGCCCAAATCTTTGGTGTTGGTGGTGGGAATATTAATGACATCTCTCATGACGGTGATATCAAACGGAAGCTTTCTGCCGGAACGGACAACGGTGAAAGTAACAGGAGTTCCTTTCTCTCCCCGAATGAGGGCAACCGCTTCTTCGGTGCTCATATTTGTTGTGTCTTTGTCTCCGATCTTCACGATAATATCTCCTGGAAGCACTCCGGAGCGTTCGGCGGGAGAACCTTTCAATGGTGCGATAACGGTAAGCGTTCCGTCTTTCGAAACTACTTCCATCCCCACCCCTTGGAAATTACCCCGGATATCATCTGCAAATGCCGAAGCTTCTTTTGGAGGGAAAAATACGGTGTATGGATCTCCGAATGAAGATGTCAGACCCTGGATCGCTCCGTACACTTTATCCTGCTCGGTTGCAGCTTTGGTGGAAGTGGCGGTGGCAACAAACTTTGTATTTAAAATATTCCAGGCTTTCCAGAATGCGGAGAAATCCACCGAAGCCGGCTGTCCGTCCGTAGTGTTAATGAGATTCGGAGCTGTCTGCGGAATCTTGCCCGCTCCAAAGTGGTACCCCAGAAAAAAGACAACGAACAAGGAGATGATGAAAGCAATATTGAGTATAGAATGCGCTTCGGGATTCATTTGGTGATTATAGCATCTTATGAAGCATGTTGTCAAACGAAAGACGAATGCTATACTTTATTCATGTTGAAAACCCAAACGATCCGAGGGGCGCAATGGATTGATGTCGAATCTCCCACCGCTGCGGATTTTGATTCTGTTGTTTCTCACACCGGAATAGACTCCCAGGCATTGGCGGATATGCTCGCTCCTTCGATTCGCCACAAAATTGAATTCGGAGAGAAACACGCCTACCTCATCTTTCACTTCCCCGCCTTTAAAGATTCCTCGACGGATGATGCGGCGTACGAACTCGACTTTATTATCGGAGAGAATTATATCGTTACCGTTCATTACGAAAAAGTGGACCTGTTTGACGAACTGACCGAAACAAACTTTTCGGATGACAATATTTCCCCTCGCAATTCGGTATTTTTCGGCCTTATCGACATACTGCTTTCAAACTTTGAGGAGAAGCTCGTTGAAATAGATCACAGGCTACGAGACGTGGAGAAACATATGTTTTCCGGAAAAGAGAACCGCACCATCTTCGATCTCTCTGAAATTGTCCGCCATCTTGTCGATTTTAAAAAGATTACCGCCGTCTATCCGGAGATCTTTGCTTCGCTTGAGGAGAAAGGCATATCGACCTTTGGGAAGGAATTCAGCGAACTCGCACGAATGACGGGCGAACGGTTTACCAAGCTCCATGAAAAACTGACAATGCTCTCGGAAACTTCCCACGATCTTCGCGAAACGAACAATTCTCTTCTTTCGACCAAACAAAACGCTTCGATGAAGAACCTCACCATCGTTACCATTGTGGCAAGCGTTATTATGGGAAGCATTCTCGTGTGGATTGAACTGTTTCTTAAATAGAACGCTGATCCTTCGGATCAAAAATAGATTCGGGCAATTCTTTTCTCGCCAACAGTTCTGAAATTCTCTTTCCTCCATAGATAGAAGGCAATATTCCCACCCCGTTGCATCCGAGGTTATACAAAAGCACTGGGTTCAAAGGTTCATATCCTATTCTTCGCACTCGATTCGGCGTGTATCCCATAAGGCCGTGCCAGGTGAAAACGTATTCAATTTTTTTGTTTGGGTCTACGTCATACAATCTTCGAAGGAAATCGTCCGTTTCTTTTTGGTATTCATCCGGATATTCGTAATCAAAAATATATTCCTCCCTGTCTGGAATGGTGTGCTGGGGACCCCCTAAACAGACGAGGTTATGTTTGTTGTTTTCGTAATCAAAAGGACGGCGGGTGAGATAAAAATACGGATCTTCCATGTCATCGAAACCGGCTGTGGGTTTTAGGTAGTAGCTGATGGACATCGGAGGCTTATTCAAGTTTTCCAAGTATCCGCTCATGCGGGCCACCACCCCGTTGATCGAATGATGAAATTCGGTGTTGATCGCAAGATCAAAGTTGAGTATTTCAAAATTCTCAAAGCCGTTTGTGCAGAGCAACACTCGTTTGGCTTTCACCTCTGCCTGTCCGGCATCGAGGACGGCATCGTCTTTCTTCAACACTACTTTCTGGATTTTTGTATTTTCAAATACATTGAAACGATCCGGATACGTTTTCAATAAATAGGCGACCACTTCTTCGGTAAACAACGCGGAATTAATCACCCCCTTCTGGTCTTCTGCTACTGCAATGAAATCGGGATTTTCCGTTTCGAGCAACTCGAGAACTTTTTTATGGGAAACAATGGTGTATAAGTCTTTGTATTCCGCCGAAATATCATTTTTCAAATCAAAATTCTCTGAGATAAACAACATTTGTACAGGAAGATGTGCTTTGACTCGAAGTGCATTTTTCTTGAGATGATCACAGATTTGTTCGAGGGTGGAGAATCCGTCATAACCAACGAATCGAGAGAGTGGGATGGTTAATTCCGCTTCGGTATATATTTGATCCAGCAATTCCCAGGAAAGTTCAATCGCCCGCTGTCCTTCGGCTGCTTTCTCCAATCCGAATTCTTGGACCAGTTCATCAAACGGTCTTTCGAAGTAGCTGGTGACCTGTCCGGCATTATGTCCGGTTGCTCCGTGCGCAACTTTGCTCGCTTCAAGGATAATGACCTTTTTATCCGTATCGCGAAGAATAAAGAAAGCACTCGAGACTCCAGCAATTCCCCCTCCAACGATAGCTACATCCACTTCGGTGTCATGCTTTAACTGCACAACAGGCCGTGTACGGTTTAATTGATGGATCCAGGGTGAACGGTTTTTACTCATGTACACCATATCTTAACATGTTAGAATCAACCTACACATGATTAAATTCCATAATACCCTCGGAGGAAAAGTTGAAGAGTTTGTTCCTCTGACGCCTGGAAAGGTTGGTATGTACCACTGCGGGCCTACAGTATATGACCAGGTCCATATCGGAAACCTCCGTTCTTTTATCTTGGCAGATCTCCTTCGGAGGTTGTTTGAATACAGTGGATACAAAGTGCAGCAGGTGATGAACATTACAGATCTTGGACATTTGGTAAGCGATGGAGATGTCGGAGAAGACAAGATGACCAAAGGCCTCTTGCGCGAAGGATTGGAAGTCACTTCAGAAAATATGAAGGTATTGGCTGACAAATATACTGAAAAGTTCAAAGAAGATATTTCAAAACTCAACATTCTTCTCCCCCATCATCTTCCAAAAGCAAGCGAGCATTTGAAACAACAAATTGAATTGATTAAAACTCTTCAGGAGAAAGAAATTGCATATACACTTGAAGACGGCATTTATTTTGATACTTCAAAAGATCCGGATTATGGCAAACTTGGCGGCATACATGAAGATTCTTCGAGCAGAGTACGTGTTACCGAAAATACTTCAAAACGGAATCCTAAAGACTTTGCCCTCTGGAAATTTGATTCCAAACTTGGATTTGAGAGTGAACTGGGTAAAGGTTTTCCCGGTTGGCACATCGAATGTTCGGCCATGAGCATGGAATATCTTGGAGAAAGCTTCGATATCCATACGGGGGGCATGGATCTTGCTCCAATTCACCACAACAACGAGATCGCCCAATCTGAAAGCGCTACCGGCAAACCGTTTGCAACGTACTGGCTCCATAACGAATTTGTGAACATGGGAGACAAGAAAATGGCCAAATCAGACGGTAATATTCTGACCATCTCCACTTTAATTGAAAAAGGATATTCCCCTCTTGCATATAGGTACTTCCTCCTTGGTTCACACTACAGAACCCCCACTTCATTCTCTTGGGAAGCCCTCGAAGCTTCTGAAAATGCATACAAGCGTCTCAAGCTTTTATTAAAATTGTTTAAATCCAATGCAACAAATCCAAGTGTGAGCGAGAAATACAAAAAAGAATTCACGGAGGCGATTGAAAATGATTTAAACACTCCTGAAGCATTGGCCGTGGTGTGGAAACTGGCTAAAAATGCCGGAGACGACCTTTCCTATGATGAAGCGTACGGAACTCTCCTTGATTTTGACAAAGTCCTGGGTCTCAAACTTGATGAAAATGAATTCGAGGTGAAAGATATTCCCGAACAGGTGAAATTCCTTCTCGAAGAACGTTTGGAAGCAAGAAAGAATAAAGATTTTGCCAGATCAGACGTACTCAGAAACAACATCCAAGAACTTGGCTACGATGTCAAAGACACTGAAAAAGGGCAAGAAATATCAGTTGTTTAATAGATATCCACACCCTATACACTCTCTGTCCATTTTTCCTGTTGTCACTAAGTACGAGACGAGTATCATAGTGGCATGGCGTACAACTCTCTATCGGAAGTAGAGAAAATTAAATTAAGAATCCCACCTCAGTCGTTAGATGCTGAGATGGCTTTGCTTGGATCAATCATGCTCCGTCCTGACTCAATTTATGAAATCATGGACCTTGTTACTCCCCAATCTTTCTATTTTGAAAAGAATCGTCTCATCTTTGAAACCATGCTCGAATTGTTCGGCAAGCACCAGCCAATCGATTTCCTCACCCTTTCATCAAGACTGAAAGAAAAAGATCTGTTGGAACGCGTTGGAGGAAATACGTTTCTTTCTGAGATGACATCGATGGTTCCTTCTTCGGCTAACATCAAGCACTACGCGGAGATTGTGACAAAAAAATATATGATGCGCGAACTGATCGAAGCATCTGAATTCATTTCCCATCTCGGATTCAATGAATCCGGAGAACTCGAAGAAATTCTGGATCATGCAGAAAAGAAAGTGTTTGATATCACCCAGCATTATTCTAACGGTGCTAAATTCAAAGATCTTACCCCTCTCCTCACCGAAGCTTGGGACAGATTCGAAAAACTTTCTTCCGCCGAACACGAACTCCGCGGAGTTCCAACCGGTTTCAAAGCACTGGATGATATCCTCGGAGGATTCCAGCCTTCGGACCTTATCATCCTCGCAGCTCGTCCCTCTGTTGGAAAAACCGCTCTTGCCCTGGATATCGCCCGGAAGACAGCAAGCATCAACAAAACTCCGGTTGGTATCTTCTCTCTTGAAATGAGTGCAGACCAGTTGGTGGACCGTATCGTTTCCGCGCAATCCGGAACAGACGCTTCGGTTATCCGAAAAGGTATTCGAACCCAAACCGGCACCTGGAGAGACGATGTCTTCAAAAATATCCGAGATGCGCTTGATGATCTTTCCCGCACCCCTATTTATATCGACGACCAAGCCGGAAACACCATCCTCCGCATGCGTTCTGCTGCAAGAAAATTAAAGATAGAGAAAGGCTTGAAAATGCTGATTGTGGACTACCTCCAGCTCATGGCTCCAACCACCACCAAGCAATCTGATTCCATGGTTCAGCAGGTGACTGAAATCTCACGCTCACTCAAGCATTTGGCCCGTGAATTGAATATTCCGGTGATTGCCCTTTCCCAGCTTTCGCGAGAGGTGGAGAAACGTGGGGGCAAGCCAAAGCTTTCGGACCTTCGAGACTCCGGTTCCATCGAACAAGATGCGGACCTGGTTATGTTCATCCATGCTGAAGATGCAGACTTGCGAGACGAAAACGGAAGAACGAAAGAAATACAGAGAAAGCAGTTGATCATCGCAAAACACAGAAACTTACAGCTTGTAGATGTGAACTTGGATTTCCATACACGATAAGTTACGTTCATCGAAATTGATTACGCCAACTATGGCAAGTCTGAGGAAGAATTCAAGAATTTCTAAATCTGTTAGAATAGCTCCATGAATTCAATCGACAAGCTCTCCGAGATTTTTTCTCACTTCCCCGGTATCGGCCCGCGCCAAGCGCGCCGATTCGTTTATTATTTACTCTCGAGAAACCACAACTTCTCCGAAGACCTTATTCGGGCCATAGAGAATATTAAAAGAGAAATCACCCAGTGTTCTTCGTGTCACAGATTTTTCACCAAGAACGGCTCCCCCTCCACCCTCTGTTCCATCTGTGCAGATGCTTCAAGAGACTCTTCTCTTCTCATGGTGGTTCCCAGAGACATAGATCTTGAAGCCATCGAACGCAGCGGCAGCTTTAACGGGTATTATTTTGTTCTTGGAGGTTCCCTCCCCATCCTGGAAAAAGAACCCGAAAAACGAATCCGCATTTCAAACTTGGAAATAAGAATTAACAAAGACTGGGAGAAACTGAAAGAAATTATTCTTGGTATGAATGCTAACGCAGAAGGAGAAAACACCGCGGATTTTATAAAAGAAAAATTCAAGAATTTAGACATTCCCTTCACCACTCTTGGCCGCGGACTTTCAACGGGAGCGGAACTCGAATACGCAGATCCCGAAACATTGAAGAATGCTCTATTGCACAGAAGCAAATAGAACGATAGCTGCATAGCATGGATCCGTCCGTGCTCTTTTTATAAAAAAATCCTTCTCGCCAATGAGCCAGAAGGAAACGTCACTCTTTAACTACGAATTTCGCCATGCGGGTTTTGTAGTCTTCGATTTCTTGAGCACAAGATGAGCAGGTGCCAGGATGGTCCTTCTCCCGCTGCTCAAGCTTTCTTGTGTACCCACGTGCATGTGCAGAAATAGCGGTGGGTCCAAGGCATCCGTTGTGCTTCGCTTCGTTTACCGCTTCGATCTGTGCTTGTCCGAGCCGACGAGCACCCATCTCCTTCATGTTGTTCAATCTGAGATTGTCTTTACTCCCCATGCGTATATCCCTCGAGAGTGTGGGTCCGGGAAGTACAGTACCAAGAAACTGTTATTCATACAACAAAAAAACCTCCCAGAGGGAGGTCTTTTGTTTATTTGATCGAGTCGATCTGAACTTCAAAGTATGGCTGGCGGTGGCCATTTTTCTTAAAGTATCGGGACTTCTGTTTGTATTTGATAACGTCGATTGTCTTGTATCTGCTGATCTTCTTCAAAGTTGAGGAGACGCTGGCACCCGAGATGAAAGGTGTTCCGATGGTGGCGTTTTCCGCACCGTCGTCTACGAGAAGGACCTTATCGAATACGATGGTATCCCCTTCCTTGTATTCCCCAATTATCTTTTCGATCTTGAGCATATCACCCGGAGAAACTCTGTATTGCTTGCCTCCGGTAGCGATTACCGCAAACTCGGTTTTAGCTGCTTTAGGGGCCTTTGTAGAGGCCTTGGGAGCGGCTTTGGTTGCTTTCTTTACAGGTTTCTTTGTAGCTGTTTTTTCTGCCATAGGACACTTATTCTACATATATCCTTAGAAAACGCAATATTTACTCTAGGCTTGGCCTGTCTATGGCCATCGTCTCAATACCGGCCGAAACCCCAGTAATACGCAATACGTCTTTATCCACCTTGGAAAGCTCTTTTCCGGCGCTGTTATAGTGGTTTACCGCAGTACCCAGGGTATTGCCCAATTTTGTATAGTATTCCTCATACGTTTTAAGATGTCTTCCTAAATCCTCTACCCTCTTCACAATCTCTGTGGCTTTCTCCTCAATCTGGAGGGCTTTCAATCCCTGAAGAACGGTCTGAAGATACGCCAGGAATGAAGTTGGAGAAACGATGATGACCTTATACTTCGAAGCTGCTCTCTGAATCAAACTTTCGGTTTCTTCCTGGAGGGCCCCGATCTTATTCACGATTAAATCATAGTAGATTGCTTCGTGAGGAATGAACATGAAAGCAAAATCCATCGTTCCTTTTGAGGGCTGGATATATTTGGAGGTTTCGGCAATGCGATTTTTTAAATCTGAAACAAATAGTTTTTCAAGCTTTTCTTTTTGAATAGGATCTTTTTCTTCAACCAGGCGGTTATAGTTTTCGAGAGAAAACTTGGAATCGATGGGGATAATTTTTTCCTTAACGAAGACAACTGCATCCGGAATGAGACGGGCTCCATCGTCTGTAGTACCGAGTTCATACTGCATTTCATATGATCCGGGAGGCATGCAGTTCTTCAGAAGAGTTTCCAAATAGTATTCACCCAGAATTCCTCTTTGTTTTGGATTCTTCAAAATATCTTCCAATGATTGAAGCTGGTCTGCAAACGAAACTACTTGGCGGTTTGTTTCGTCGAGCTTTACCAATCCTTCGGTTACCTCGCGAATGAGTTTTGCGGATTCGCCGAACTGGCTTCGCACCGATTCGTTCATCATTTTATTTCCTTCGCTCATCTTATGGTCCATGGTTCGCGAAAGTTCGTTCATCTGCTGAAGCAAAAGATCTAGTCCGCGAGTATCCGCTTCCGGGGCTTTACGGCGAGACAAGATAAAGAAACCAACGAGGTTGATGAGTATCAATATTCCCAAAATAGAGATGATACCGGGGGTCATTTGCGGGAAATTATAACACGAGTTTGGTATACTACCCGTATGTCAAAACACATCGATATCAGAACGGAAATTAAACAAGCCATGATTGCCAAAGATGCTACCCGCCTTTCCGTCTTACGAGGACTTCTTTCCGCTTTTACCAACCAATTGGTTGCAACCAAACGCAAACCGGACGAGGAACTCTCGGACGATGAAGTCATGGAGGTTATTTCCAAACAGGCACGCCAAAGAAAAGATTCCATCGAACAATTTGAAAAAGGCGGACGTGCAGACCTCGCTGAAAGCGAAAAAACAGAGCTTCACATTCTTGAAGCGTACCTTCCCGAACAAATGTCCAAAGGAGAGATCGAAGATTTTATTAAACAGAAACAAGCCGAAACCGGTTCAACTGATCCAGCCAAGAAGGGGCAGTTTATGGGAATGGTCATGAAAGATCTGAAGGGAAAAGCAGACAGCGCGGTGGTAAAAGAAGTTATTGATTCCCTTTTTTCTTAAAAGGTATAGAGTGAAAACGGGCCTGTTCTTAATTCATCAACCTATACTGGGAGGGCAAGATGATTACCATTGAAAAAATCGAACTGCGTTGCCCGGTATGCGAAAAAGAGTTCCAATCAGAAAAAATAGTCGATAAGATTCCTGTCTATCGACTGAAAACAGACCTTCATCCCCAGATACTTGGAGGTCCATCTCCTTTTCAGTTTATGATCCACACGTGTCCGGAGTGCGGATACACGAAGACGGCAGATGGGTTCAAGCAAGAACCTCAGACATATGCAAATATTGCTCTGGTAATGTTCCTCGAGAGTGAAGTCACTCCCCGGTTCCGCTGGCTGAACAATAGCATTACAGCTTCTGAAAAATATGAAGCGTATGCAAAAATCCGCGAGTTTGAAGGAGCTGGCCCGAGAATCATTGCAGATCACTTTCTTGCAGCTGCCTGGTGCTGCGTTGAAGAAGGAGATACAGAAGGCGAACGGTACTTTCGGAGACTTGCGGCTCAAAAATACCACGATGCTCTTGCTAGCTTTGATGAAATGGAGATAGCAGAAACCTTTGCTATCACGTATCTTGTTGGGGAACTCTGGCGAAGGGTGGGCGACAACAATAAAGCACTCGTCTGGTTTAATAAAGTCCTCGCTTTTGAATCCCGCTTAGGCGAAGACTGTCAGTGGATTATTGATGCATGCCGAAAACAAATGACCAATCCCACTGAGTGGCTATGACGCATTATCCATATGCGTCTTTTTTATAAAGATTTCCCCTCGTATTGACTTGACACACTATGTGTTTTGTGATAGGATTTATAACCAGAAAGTACCAGTGCAACATATAGAGAACCCGATTCACTGTATCGTTCCATTACTGGAGGCGAACGTGGCCGATCTCGACCTGAAGCCTAAAGAACTCTCTCTCGAGCTTCCTCAGAAGCGTCCCTTGCGACTGAAGCCGACTGTCGACATTCTTGTCGTCGGACATGTCCATGGAAGGACCGCTGAGGAACGTCATTTCGATCGTGGACTACGACTCACATCCGGGGTAACACCAACCCAAGGAGAGGTTACGTGATCGGTTTCAGTCCCCAGGGAAAAACCGCTCTCATTAACGGCCTCGCAGTTCTCGTCAGAACGCTCTGCGAAGACGGCGAGGAGGAGAGCGTCGTAATCAACCGGGTTCTCGGATCCCACGAGACGGTTAAGGTGCAGACCGAAGCAGATCGGGAAGAGATCAGGAATGATCTCGTCGCACTGCTTCACAAGCCGCGCCGGAAACCCAAGCTTCACCACCCCCGAATTTCTCAGGGTGCAATCATCACCCGAGAACTCGGCGAGGTTCGGGCAGAGAATCGCCACGACGAAGCTCATCCCCCTCTACACAGGAACGCGAGCTAGTCTCGCTTCCACCCACCAAGGGACCGCCATGCGGTCCCTTTCACCTTTTATATTTTTATCTCGGGTTTCGCCGGTTCCGGCGGTTTGGCATACTTTTTCATAATATCCGCTTCGATCTGTTCTCTGTTGCCTCCGTATTTTGCAAAAGATAATTCTTTCAAGAGTGCGACTTGTTCGGGTTTACCCTGGGGAGGCGGAAGAGTTTCAACATTAAACGGCTTCACAGGTCTGCCATCTACAAGCATCTTCAAATATGCATTTCGGTTATCTATATTCATAATATCCTTTTGACTAAAGACCGGTGCAAATTGTCTTTCGAGATATTCGGCGTCATCCGTTCCGACTCTGAATACTGCAAGCGTGCCCACGTTTCCAAACACGGCATTTTTAATGTTGTCTTCGAGCTGGGCAATATACTGGTGCGCTATGTTGAGAGACAATTTGTATTTGCGAGCTTCGGAAAGAATGGTGGCGATGGAGTTTGTGGTGACGTTTTGGAATTCGTCTATATACAGATAGAACGGAGGCATATTTCCACCAATGGAATCCACACGAGAAAGAGCAGCCATTAAAATCTTTCCAACGAGGATAAGGCCGATAAGGTTTGCGTTGATATCTCCCAGCCTTCCTTTGGAAAGATTAACCAGAAGAATCTTCTTCTTATCCATGATATCTCTGAAATCAAAAGAAGATTTTTCCTGAGCAATGATGGGACGCATGATATCGTTCGCAAGGAAGACGTCGAATTTAGAGGTGATGTACGGAACGATGTTTGCCAAGGACGCTTCCCCGCCCGCCTTGTCTGCCACCTCTGTCCAGAATTGAACTACGATAGGATTCTTGCATCTCGAAATTTTTAACTGTCTGTATTGTTTATTGGCAAGCACTCTCGAGACATCCAAAAGCGTCGAACCGGAATCCGGATCTTCGATCACAAGCATGGTGGCGTTACGGAAATACTGTTCGAACATCGGACCCATTGATTCCGGATTGCCTCCGTATAACTTCTGGAAGATGGAAAACAGTTCGTTTACCACAAATGTTTTCTGTTCAGGGAAAAGCGGATTGTATTCGAGCATGTTCAGGGCCATGGGGCGGTCCGTAGAGGCTGGATCGAAGTAGATCAAATCTTCCATGCGTTCGGGAGGAATATTTGCCAAAATATCTTGGATATCCACGCCGTGCGGATCGATCATACAGACTCCGTCTCCGCGTTTAATATCTTCGATAACCATATTCTTCAAAAGAGTGGATTTACCGGTTCCTGTTTGTCCGATGGCATAGAAGTGGCGGAGACGGTCTTCGGCTCCTATATATACCTTCGTTTCAATATTCCTAAATTTGTTTATACCAAGCAAATTTCCAGCCTGGTGCAATCCCATTGGTGCAGCTGCGCCCGCAGACTGTGTTTGCTTCAATTCGCTTCTTCCTGAAAGAGCTTGAGTATGGAAATGGAAGATTGAAGTTAATTCTTTTAAGTTCAACGGAAGGGTTTCATCCAATGAATACAACCTGAAGGAAAAGTTCCTAAAGAATTCTGCGGTATCACCTCCCTTCACACGTTTGAAAATAAGTTTCTGCACTCCCGGAACCTCAAACTGGTTAAACCCGGATTCGATATCCGAAAGAATGGTATTGGCTTCGGATTCAGTTTTTGCAGACACGGCAATACGGATGTTTGTGGAGATGGTTGGGCTATTCAGTTTCTGCCGCACTTGTTCAATAGCCCGGGAATCAATTATTTTGGATTCGCCTTCCTTTTCTTTTTTGCTCGAAGAGAACATGCTTGAAAATACGTTCCCCACTTCCCCTAGTGTTGAACGTTCCGCCAAAGCGTCTTTTGTCTTTGTTCCTTTCTCCAGAAGTTTTATCGCATTCGTATATCTCTTGGTATACATGTCCCCTTGCGGATTGAATACAATCTGCAACGCCGCTCCGGATCCTTCTTTAGATATTTTAGAGAAGGTGTTTAGAATGGTGTTCAGGGGATCGAAATCAAAAGCTTCATAGGTTTTAAGCGGCATGGCTGAAGGTTCTTTGAAAGTGGCAACGGATGCCAAAGCAAAACTGCCGGTGGAGAAGATGTTGTAGTCTTTTTCTTTTTCAAAGAGTTTTGCTGCCGGGAAAATAGAGAGAAGTTGCTTTTCAAAGAGCATTTGTTTCTCCGTTGGGACGGCGACATAGAAGACGAATTCTTCGCTCGAACTTGCGTTCGCAATTTCAAGAACAAAATAGTTTCGGCCCAAGGTGTCTTTTTCTGAAACGGAAAGCATGCCGGCATAGAATTGTTCCATGCTTGAGATAACTGTTTTCAGTATTTGGTTGTCTGCCGAATCTTTGTCCGGCAACACCACTTCGAAGAGTGTCATGCGAAGAGCGCGGTACATTGGACCCTTGTCCCCCACTCCTCGGGGAGGAAGACCGTCTCGGACCAATCCAACCAGGAAATCATGGAGATCGTCTTCGAGTTTCCAGTTGCCGAGCTTTTCCACGACCTTTAATGCGCTTATAACACCCTGAGCTTCGGTTACCTTGATAATGTGCTCGAGCGCGACATCTCCATTTTCTTTTAATAGAGTATCGGCATGGAGTTCGGCTTCTCTGTCTCGAGCTGCATCGAAGACTTTCGCTTCTTCGGCTTCAAATGTTTTGATGGATTCTTTGATAACTTCGTCTCGTTCGCGCGGAATGTTGAGACTTTCGAGCTTTCGTTCTGTCTCCAAGACTTTGGATCTCAAATATGCGAGTTCCTCTTGGGGAGTATTAAAAGAAAGACCTTCGTTCATGCAAATAGTATACCAAATAAAAAACTCCCCGCGGGGAGTTTTTTATTTATTTGTTGGCAGGATCGTTTCGTTCTTCGTTTCGATGCATCTGGTCTGTAAGAGATCCGGTTTCGAATGATCCACTATGCGGATCGAATCCTTGGACCGGCGGATTTTCTGGACTGTAGTCTGAACCTTCTGTTGATTCCATTTGTTCTGATGATGGCATAAAAATGTAATTACTTGGTAATCACTATTATTATACTCCTCTCTTTTGAAATAAAAATCCACCCTTAAGGGGTGGTGCGTCCGGTTGCGATAGTAATAAGGAGCAGGGTTGCTATGGAGAGTTTTATTACCTCATCCACATCATTCTGTATCCCCACCTGGAACCCTTTGCAGATCAGCAAGTGATCCTTGTCGATCTTTCCATCCTTCCACTCCCGCTGATTTCTGTGGCAGATGAATGGAAGCCCTTCGCGAACCGAGCGGAGAACTCCGTATGCGGTGGAACGAAAATCTTTACTCGAATCGAGACTCGGGTTGAATGCGCAAGATCCGCATCGAGGTCCCGAAGTAGTACACGCCGTATCTTCAGGTGCATCCGGTTCGATAATCCTCCGGTAACGCTTCATGAAAATACGGAGATAGTCCTCGATTTGCACCTGCTTTTCTTCGGGCAAACCACCAAACTCAAGCTCGAAGAAGTCGATAGCTGATACCACAACATTCGCATTCTGACTCATATCCCCTCAACGAGTTGAATTGTCCGGGTTCAAGATAGCAAATAATGCATATAAAAACAAATTTAGGAATGTGTAAAGAGATTAAATAAAAAGCCGCCCTAAGGCAGCATAGAAAATCTCAAAATCTTACCGGTGACGCCTCACCAGGAGTCCCGCCGGACAAGCTTCGTACACGCGGTACCTGATTGAATGCGGATACCTCCTGAGGAAAATCAATATCTTCTCATCAACTTTCCACAGGACGGCCTCGGGCGGCATGTTGTGCATGATGACCACATCATCTTCTCTCAATTCTTCAGGGAAATGAGATGCCAGAAGTTGATGGGCGGCATCATCCACAGGTTCGACCATCAGAGTCCCGGGCGGAAACATGCGGACCGGCTGGCACAAATCACTCAAAGAGCTTCCCATTGGACATTCCTCGAAGGTTCGAGACTGCATATATAATGCCATGAATTTTGATTAAATCAATGATTCATTGAAAAACATACATTTTTTAGGTATTCTTTGCCCGTACATGGCCCTATCGTCTAACGGTTAGGACGGGACCTTCTCAAGGTTCAAATCAGAGTTCGATTCTCTGTAGGGTCACATTCAATGATTTAATTCGTATGTTGGAAATCTACCACGTCGCACACGTCACCCTGTCACTACATAATGCCCATGAAGTTCCCGGAGGATAAACAGGAGGACCACCAGGAGGAGTGTGAGTATATGGGTCTTCAAAAGGATCCGGAGCGGTGAATGTTCCTTCGGGTCCGCAATAATTTAATATTTTGTAGTGCTGGCCATCAGATTCATAGTAGTACGCTCTATGGAATCCGGAACATATGCTTCCGGTACTCATTCCTCCTAATGGATCCTGGGGTAATGCACTGATGGCGCCAGATAATACGAGACCGGGAATCCAATCTCCTCCATTGTCTGTCCATCCATCTGCTCCTCCGGGAGTAGAGCCGAAGGTAATCTTTCCTGACGATCCTGGAGGATACGGATACTCTCCAAACTGAGTGTAATAAATTTCGATAGCATTTCGTAATTGAATAAGCGTTTGTTTTCGCATATTGTTCCGGGCTTTCATTCTTGCGCTACTAAGGCTGGCTAATACAACGCTCGAGAGTATTCCAATGATGGCAATAACCACCAATAATTCAATAAGGGTGAATCCCCGATTCTTCATATATATGTATTATATCGTATGTATCGTTTATACTAGAGAAATGAAAAAATATTTTTCCACCATCATGTTCCTGGTTGTCTCTTTTATCATTATTCTTGGATTAACATATTATTCGGTTAGCTCGAGCGGCAGCTCATTCAGAACATCTTCTGAAACTGCCTCGAGCACGGCAGTTGTTCTGAATACATATACCATAAACACTGTCGCTACCCACTCCACTCCTACCAGCTGCTGGACAACCATAAGCGGAAGCGTCTACGACGTCACTTCATGGATTTCCAAACACCCGGGCGGAGCAGATGCGATTATCAGTCTTTGCGGAAAAGACGGTACGGCGGCATTCACCCAGGTTCACGGCGGACAGCCTCGCCCGGCAAACGAATTAGCAGGATTTAAAATAGGCACCCTTTCAAAATAATATGACCACACAAAAACTTCAGCAGCTTGCCCCAACCGTATTGCGCATTGGACTCGCTCTCGTCTTTATCTGGTTCGGATCCCAACAGCTTAACAGCGCCCTCAATTGGACGAGCTACATTCCCCAATCGCTCATAGATATAACAGGCTTCAGTTCCTTAACCTTCGTCTATTTCAACGGAGCATTCGAAGTGGTATTCGGTCTTGCTCTCCTTACTGGATTCTTCACCCGCATCACCGCTCTTCTTCTTGCCCTTCACATGTTCGATATCATGTATGTTGTTGGATACAACGAAATAGGAATACGGGACTTTGGATTGGCGGTGGCAACTCTCGCCATCTTCCTGTACGGCGTAGACAACTATTCTTTAGACCGTAAATTTAGAAAGTAGGCTTATCCCCTTTTCTGCCACTCCTCGTCTTGCCGGACAAGGAGTTTTTCTTTGTCTTCAGGGTGGCACATGATTTCTTCCACCGCCCGTTCCATGCGCATGCTCTGCGAACCTTTCACTAAAATAGCATCGCCTTCTTTGATCATATTCTGCAGATACGCTCCCGCTTCTTTTGCATCTTCAAATTGGAGAACGTTGTTCTCATCCATGCCGGCATCCAGCGCGAATGAAGCCGTATATCTCGAACGGATTCCCACCGTAACCAGCATGTCTGCCTCTGCGGCAAGGATTCCAATTTTTTTGTGTTCGTCTATCGAATACCTTCCGAGTTCGAGCATGTCTCCGAGAACAGCAATCTTTTTTCCGGGCGTATTGATGCTGAATAAAGCTTTCAATGCTTCTTCGGCCGCAACGGGCGAAGAGTTATACGTATCGTCTAAGATAATGCTGTGTTTAATACCTTCTATTAATCGTAGTCTTCCTGGAGTTGGAGCGTGGTGTTTAAAAGATTTAGCAGCGATAGAGAAAGGTTCAGAGAGTGCTGCACAGACTGCAAAGGCAGCCAGGGCGTGATATGCATGGTGCGCTCCGACGGTACCTTCCAGATACACCTGCTCCGATTCATCTTTGTATTCAATGGTGCACTTGATGCCCTTGGGCAATAATGGCGCGTCTTTTTCGGTTCCGTATGCATCGTATACGATCTCATAATTACGAGAGACTACGTCCGAACCGTTTCCGTTTCCAAATAATATTACTTTCTCTTCGGAGAGATTTCTGTACGCCACCACGTCTTCGTCATCCGCATTTAAAATAAGAGTTCCGCCGGGTTTCAGAGCCTTGACCAAATTTCCTTTTTCCCGGAATAAGTCTTCCGGATTGGCAAAGAATTCAACATGCACCGGAACCTTTGAAAGTTTGGTCACCACCACAATCTCCGGCTTGACCCATGCGGTTAATGACGCAATATCTCCCGGAGCATCTGCTCCCATCTCGAGCACGAGCCATTCGGGATAATGGTTGGGAAGGAAAATAAGGCTGAGGCCTTCGATAAGGTTCTTTATCCAGCCCAACAGATTTCTGCTTTGGTTCGGAAGTCCGAGAATCGTTAAAGGAACTCCGAATTCGCTGTTAAAGCTCTTCACATTAGCCCGGGAATCATAAAAGCGGGACAGGACGGTCTGGATCGAATCTTTGGTTGAGGTTTTTCCCACCGAACCTGTAATCGCCACAATGCGAGGTTTATATTTCTTCAATACTGCTTTGGCTTCGACAGTTAAAAGATAGACAACAGCCGTTCGGATGATTCGCTTCATGAATTAGTAGAGGTTAACGTTCGCCGTGGGCGGAGGCGGAGCCTCGCGGTCTGGCGGTACTTGATAATAGTTTATCAAAAACTTGGTCATGTCAATGAAGGTGTCCGTCAAAGTTTCGGAAGCATACTGGACGTTTTTTGGATAATACGTATAGAGGAAAATGAGGAATTTCGGATCGTACGAAGGAAAATAGCCGAAGAAGGAGTGGAGATATCTGTCTTCATAGTATCCGCCGGAAGTTGCAATCTGGGCAGTTCCAGTTTTTGCCGCCACGCTGTAGTTTGGCAATTTTACGTTTCCATTCTTGAGGGAGTAGTCCACCACCTCTGTTAACATGCGGGAGATTTCTTCGGAAGTTTCGGGTTTGATGACCTGCGGACCCTTTGGAAATGTAATATCTTTGCTGCCGCCGATCTTGTATTGAATTTCTTTAACCAAATGCGGATTGATGAGCGTTCCCCCATTGGCGAGCACGGATAATGCACGCACCGTCTGAAGCGGAGTGATGGCGATTCCCTGTCCGAACGAAGCCTGTGCGTGTTCGAGATCTCGGGTTGAATTCAAGTTTGATACCAACGAATGTCCCTCGTTCGGAAGATCGATGCCCGTGGTTGAACCAAGTCCGTAGTTATACATGTATTTGGTAAAGACATCATTCCCCATTTGTTTGGTCACAAACGCCACCCCAGTGTTCAACGATTTGCTCAAGATCATCTGCATAGGAACAACCGAACCGTGTGAACGGAGGTCGTAGTTGCAGAAGGTTTTCTTATTCAACGTTTCGCAGCCGGGATCGTTATAGGTGGTGGTTGGAGTAATGGCGCCCGAATCGAGGCCCGCAGCCATGGTTAACGGTTTGATGATCGAACCCATTTCATACCTGTCCTCGACAAACTTGTTTCTAAAGACGGTCGAATCTTTAACTTGGTTGATATTGTTCGGGTCAAAGCTCGGATCCATGGCCATGGCGTATATTTCTCCCGTCTTTGGATCGATGACAATTCCTCCGGTAAACTCCGAACTGTATGTCTGGTTTACCTTCCTCAATTCCTGTTCCAGGAATGATTCCACCGTTGGTTCGATGGTGGTGACAATATCCCCCTCAAGGCTTTCGCCGGAGGTAACGGTTTTTTTAATGTTGGAAAAGACTTCGGCAAAAAAGTTCACAAATGCCGTATCGCCAGACCTGGCTAAGACCGGTTCGTAAAATCTTTCGAGGCCGTATCTTCCCGCATATTCATTTCCTTTGTATCCGAGGAACCCGATCGTCTGCGCGGCCATTGAATCGCCGGGATAAATACGCCATTTTTCGCTATACAAAGATACTCCCGGAATGTGGAGAGATTGGAGCTTCTCTGCAGTATCAGCGGGAAGTTTGGTGGCCAATTCTTCGTACGGATCTTTTACTTTGTTTGCATGAAGAAGATATTCGTCTTTGCTTAATGGAAAGACCGTATTTAACTGTGTATATATCTGTTCAGCCGTGCCGTTCTTTGCAATGATCTGCGGGTTTATGGACAGCGTATACCCGGTTTTAAGAGAAGCGGCCGGAACTTGGGAACCGTCTTTCGAACTAAAGAAGATGGAGCCGCGGTCGAAATAGTCTCCTCCTTCCACATACTGGTGTTCGGCTTTTAGTCTGAATGTTTCTCCCTCAACGATCTGCACAAAATACAGTTTTCCGATCAATACCAGCGCAAAAAGGATAACGGCCAGAGATAAAAAGCGCAGCCTCGATGATGCATCCTTCATGAGTTAACGTTTAGAATTGAACGAAAGAGAGTGGACACCGCGGGATATGTATACCGGTTCATCCACATTGTGGAAACCTCTGGTATAGGCCACTGCCAAAGAGATGTTGTTTTTTAATCCGATGTATGAAAATTCCATTTCTCCTATTTTGGTGGAGATGGCGGCATTTTGCTCCTGAAGAGCAACGCGCGAAACAGTATTGTGAACGGTGGCGTTGACGGCATAGACATAGACGATCAAGCAGGCAATGGAAATGATAACAAGCGTCCAAAATGTTTTGGCTCGCGTATCGTATGATATGTGTGTTTTGAGATTCATATTACTTTTGGATCACTCGTAGTTTTGCACTTCGGGAACGCGGATTGTCCATGATTTCTTCGTCGCTTGGAGCAATCGGTTTTTTTGTAATCAATACCGCTTCACCTAAATCCGTTTTTGTTCTAAAAAATTGTTTGACGATTCTGTCTTCGAGACTGTGGAACGAGATGACTGCAAATCTTCCTCCGGGAGCAAGGGCTGCTAATCCCTTTTCCAAACCTATTTCGAGAGAAGATAATTCTTCGTTGACCGCTATCCTCAATGCTTGAAACGTTCGTGTTGCGGGGTGGAGATGTCCGCGATGTGATGCAGCTGGCGTGGCAGCGCGCACTGCATCGACAAGTTCGAATGTCGTTTCAAATGGCTTCTCTTCCCTTCTTCGGACGATTTCTCTCGCAATCCTTCGAGAAAATTTTTCTTCTCCGAATCCTCGGAGAATAAGTTCGATGGCCTCTTCGTCCCAGGTGTTCAGAATGACCGAGGCGGAGAGTCCTTCGCTCTTTCCAGACATGCTCATAAGAAGAGGTTCGTCTTTCTGAAAGGTGAAGCCGTATCCCGAATCCTCAAGCTGGTCTGAAGAGATGCCGAGATCAAAGAGAATGCCGTTAACTGCTTTGATCCCCAATTCTTCGAGGGCGATGTCTAGATCTTTGAAACTCTTTTGCTTTGGAAAGAACGTGCTGGTGAGAGTCCGCAACCTCTCGACACTTCTTTCTATAGCCAACGGATCTCTGTCGAGACCGATAATCTCTACATCGTCCCCGAATCTCTCAGCCACAAGGGCGCTGTGCCCTCCAGAACCGAGAGTACCGTCAAGGAAGATATCTCCTTCCTTGAAGTTAAGGGAATCTATTGCTTCGTGTAAAAGAACAGAGACGTGTGCCATAACTATCGGATGCCGATGGAACCGAGTTTTTCAGCCAATCCTTCGGCTTCCGACTCGATCTTCTTCTTATACGCATCCCAACGTTTTTCGTTCCAGATCTCGATACGGTTGTGTACGCCGGCAAAGACAACAGGGCTCTTCAGATCTCCAAATTCTTTTAAGTAATCTGGAACCAGAATTCTTCCCATTGAATCGACATCGATTTCAACCGCGCCCGAGAACATGAATCTTGAGAATCCGCGGGCATCCGCCTGCTTCATATCGAGATTGGACATCTCTTTCGAGATTTCGCTCCACGTTTTCCATGGGAAGAGAAAAAGACAGTTGTCGAGTCCACGGGTGACCACGACCTTCGTTCCAAGTTCTTTCTTGAACTTGGACGGTAGAGATATTCTTTTCTTATCGTCTACCGTATGTGTGTACTCGCCGATGAACATGTATTGATTTGTTTTGTCTTAATCCCACTTTCTCCCACTTGATTGAAATTGTATCCCACCAACCTCCACTTTGCTAATAAAGTTATCCACTTTTTATATTGCCACTCTCCCCTTTTTGTTTTGAAATATTTTTTTTGATATGAAGAAGGCCCCGAGCAAAGGTGCTGGGGCCGTACAAATACAACTTCTTCTCACTTGACGCTGACGAGCCAAAGGCCGATCGCCGCAAATGCACAGCCAAGCCACTGCTTAGTCGTGGCAAGTGCACCGCCCGTGATGTGTAGAACTCCCATGACGTGGAAGATCGCGACAGCAAGAATGGGAAACATGCAACTAATCATGACGACCGTACCTTGCTTGTCGTCCGGTGCTACACGAAATGCGTAGAACTGAGCAAGTAGGCCGCAGGCCGAAAGCAATCCCATCATAGACGCCTGGGTCAATGATGTCGGAGTGGCCTTGGCAAATTCGCCCAAACCAACTCGCGCAACCACGATCGCAGCCACAAGACTCACTGCAACAGCTTCAATCGCGATATTGACCTTCTCGCCATGAGCGTTGCTGGCTACAGAACCGAGCACTGCGTAACCGCCCCACATGACAAATGATGCTAACGATGCAGCTCTCCAATCCATAGTGAGCTCCAAGAAGAAAGTTGTGAAGGAACTGGCTAGATATGCAACGCCGTAGCCCGTCGGATTGTCTGACGAATCAGGTCCCTGAGTACATCGTGCCGTTCGGCCCGAGTAATTCCAGAACGACCCGCATATCTGACGATCACATCAATCGCCTCATTCACATCTTCTTTAGACGGAATCGGGCGTTCAATGTGTTCTTTATACCACTTCACCAGAGCAACTTTCGTCGCGTGATGAAGAGAAGTTTTGGGCTTTTGAATGCCCGCCACTGCCGAAATCCCGAGACCTGACTCTTCAGCCATGGCTCTGAGGGAAGTCTGCTTGATACGATGCCGCATCGCCTTACGCGCCCTGCGGACAGTTAAATCATCAATCTGTGCAGCCACGGGATGCTCCTGTGTATATGGTCAGAGTATGTTTTAGCACGAAAATATATAAATGTCAATTACCTTGGACGCATCAAAGGAAACAACTGTGTTTCTCTCACGGGTTTATCTATAAGGAAACTGAAGAGTCGTTCAGAGAGTCCGAAACCGAATGCCGGAGGCATTCCGTATTCAAGCGCTTCAACGAATTCAATGTTTGCCATCTGGGCTTCTTCATCTCCCGCATCTCGCAGAGCTTGCTGCTTCATGAATCTTTCTCGCTGGTCTATAGGATCATTCAATTCGCTGAATCCTTTGCCCATTTCGCTTCCTGCGAGAATAACCTGGAACCGTTCAACCGTTTGGGAGTTGTTGCGGCTTCGTTTAGCAAGGGGTTCCAAATACACGGGAACGTTTATCAAAAATCCGGGACCGCCAATGGTCTTCCTCACTTTCTTCCATAACAGATCTACTCCCCGTTCAATATTTATATCTGCTTCCGGATCTATCCCCGCTTTCTTCATGGCCAAAGTGATATCTTCAAGAGATGCGGTCAAGGGATCAACTCCGTATTCTTTTTTAATGATTTCGAGGAAATCATACGTCTGCCACTCATCCGCGAGATCTATTTCAAACTCTTTGATTTTAAATTTGGTGGTACCGAATACTTTCTCTCCAATGAGGCGGTACAGTTCTTTGGTCATCTCCATGCCTGTTTCGTAGTCTGCATAAGCCATGTAATATTCGAGCTGTGTGTAGTCCTGAAGGTGTTCGTTTGAAATGCCTTCGTTTCTGAAAATGCGTCCGATTTCAAAGGTTCGGGGAATTCCTCCAACCAAAAGTTCCTTCTGCCAGAGTTCTCCGGCTGAAATGCGGAGATATACATCTATGTCGAGTGCATTGTGGTGCGTTTTGAACGGACGAGCGTCTGCTCCTCCGGTAGTGTTTTCAATAACAGGAGTCTCCACCTCCAAGAAATCTTTTGAAACCAAGAATTCTCTAATGGTTGCCCAGAACTTGGCTTTCTTTTCAAACATGTCTTTTAATTCGGGGGCCATCAAAAGATCGAGGTAGCGGCGGCGCAATCTTTCTTCTTCGTCCGTTAAGCCGTGCCACTTCTCTGGAAGCGGTCTCAAAGATTTCGAAAGCATTCTCCATTCCTTGGCTTCCAAGCTTTTTTCCCCTCTTTGGGTTACAAAAAATGTTCCCTGTAATTCCACAAAATCCCCGATATCCACCGTTGCATTAAATAATCCAAGTTTCTCTTCGCCTAATGTATCTTTCTTTAAGAGTCCCTGGAAACTAGATGTTCCGTCATTCAGTGTTATGAAAATAATCGCACCCTGTCCCCGAATAGACATAATGCGTCCGCCAATCCATTTGGATTCTCCGTTTTTCTCAAGGGTATCAAAATCCGCAAGAACTTCTTTCAAAGAAAGTTCCCGTTTGGAATCGGCCGGATACGGCTCGATATTGTTGTCTGTTAAAAGCTTCAGTTTAGCTAACCTTGCTTCGCGGATTTCTTCAATGGATGCCACCCTCCTATTTTATATCAATAATCTTGTAGTTAACAGGACCAGCAGGGCTTTTGAATGAGAAAGTATCCCCCTTTCCTTTACCGAGAGAAGCGAGACCGAGGGGTGAGCGCATTGAAATAAGGCCTCGTGCGGCATCCGATTCTTCCGAACCGACGATAGTGTATTCTTTTTTATCTTTAGATCCTTCGCGTTCGAGGACCATGACAGAACCGACTCCAATGACAGAGGTGTCGTGTTTTGAAACGATTGATGCAGACTTCAAAAGCGCCTCAAGGTGATTGATACGGTCTTCAACACGCGCCTGCGTATCGCGCGCTTCGTGGTATTCCGCGTTTTCAGAAAGGTCTCCGAGAGATTTTGCGTATTCGAGAGCTTCGGCGATTTCCTTTCGCTTGGTGGTTTTAAGACTATTCAATTCTGCATTGAATTCGTCGTATTTTGCCTTTGTGAGGTATTCCTGGTGTTTGTCCATGAGTGTCGATTAACGCACGTTTTATGCGCACGTATAGTACCTTAAACCAGTCTGAAAATCAATCCCCATTATTTTAGATAATCCGACCTATTTTCAATCATCCAATTCAACACTTCCTGCATGACATATGTCGCTCCAACGATGTTATCCCTGTCCCCCTTTTCCATGATGATAGCAAAGGCGTATCGGGGGTGATCTGTAGGCCAAAATCCGGTCGTCCAGGAGTTAACCAATGCTTTTGTCACTCCGAGTTCTGCCGTACCGGTTTTTGCCGCAAAAGACACGACGGGAGTTTTCAATGCGGACACAATTCCAGTATCCACTCCCTGCTTCATGCCGTCCCGAATGATTTGCAATTCCTGAGCCGGAAAATCCACGGTTCCAAAAACTCTTTTATTTGCAGGCTTGCCTCCATACAAAACGGATGGAATGAGGAGCGTACCTCCGTTTGCAATGGCTGCCGTCCAGCGAACGGCCTCGAGAGGGGTTACCTGGGTGCCGTATTGGCCAATAGCAGTGTGGTATGTGTCTCCCAGTCTCCATCCTTCGCCGTCAAAATGAACGGCTTTCCATTCGGGTGTGGAAATGACTCCGGTATTTTCAGATGGAAGATCGATCCCGGTTTTTTGGGTCATGCCAAACATATTGAAATACTTGTCTATATTAGCGATACCCAAACC
>JAQBQW010000001.1 GCA_028286805.1 Parcubacteria group bacterium
CGCCCTTACCGGGCTGCTTTTCACCTTTCCCTCACGGTACTAGTTCACTATCGATCTCCAAGAGTATTTAGCCTTACCGGTTAGTGCCGGCAGATTCCCCCGAGCTATTCGTGTCTCGAGGTACTCAGGAACAGAAACGAAAGAGATGTTTGATTTTCGGTTACGGGACTATTACCCTCTAGGGTGCTACTTTCCAAAAGCTTCACCTAACCAAACATTTTTTGACTCTTCGTCCGACGAATCGGACAGTCTCTGTCCTACAACCCCCAACATCACTCTCACAAAACGACGAATCGCGTCGTGAGAGTGAAACTAGGTTTGGGCTTCTTCCTTTTCGCTCGCCGCTACTTAGGAAATAACTATTGTTCTCTATTCCTCCAGTTACTGAAATGTTTTACTTCACTGGGTGAGTTCTCTACGTAATTCGCAGAGTGATATCAAAAGATACCGGGTTTCCCCATTCGGACATCTCCGGATCAAAGGTTGCTAGGCACCTCCCCGAAGCGTATCGCCGCCATGCTGCGTCCTTCATAACCTCATTGGAGTCAAGGCATCCACCGTACGCCCTTAAATTTCCTATTAGGAAATTTAAAAACCACTTTATTTTTCTTCGACTAAATTAATAATCGAAGGAGTGTACATTTTCGCCGTCCAGCGAAAATTGTACCTGCTCTGTCCTGCTACATAGAATCAATCTATATAGCAATTTTATTTTTCCTGCCCACCTCCATAAGCTTAAAGACCCAAAAACGCATTGTGCAAAACACAATACATCCCGATCATCCGGAAAGGACGAATCGTGGTGACTTACGTGGTGGAATTAAATTATCAAAGTACTTCCCAGAAATGAAAACCTCCGCTTTTCTGAAGCGGAGGTTTTTGAGACCAAAGCTAGTCTTTTGGACTAGCTTTTCCGCTTGTAGAAATTAAGGTTTTTTAACATTTTTGGGTACTGACTATCTTATACCCCCTCTATTAAATTGTCAACTCTATTTAAGGCCTAGGTATAAGCCTATTTACAAGCTTTTTTAACAGCCTTTTTAGGGCCTCAGAGAAGGACACTTTAGCCATTGCCACCTGGTTTAAACCAGCTCTTGTAACTTGATCTACTTTTTGTGGTTCTGAAGCAAGGGTTGACCTTGATACTTTAATTATTCTTTTGGGGTTCATTTGTTTTGCACTTTCTAATACTGGAGGAGTCACTGTGGCGTTAACAATTAAAGTTGTAGCGGCTATTTCCTCGGAAACAGATTGTATTCGATGTGAACCTGGGGAAAGTTGAACAGAAGCGAATGCAGGTACCGAATTTGCAGAAGGCTTTATTGGAGTAATTTCTTCATCTTCTTCGGCATATATTCCATCTCCATCAGAATCCATAAGCAGATCTGAGATTACAGAACCAATGGTCATCTTAATTTTTGTTGTTGGGGTTAATGGAATATGAGCGAGAAGTGTCGTAGTGGAAACAGTTTCTGCAAATATAGTCTCAATACGAATACCAAACTCTCCTGAACCAGTCGATATGCCTTCAACGGTATATGTCTGACCATCAGGTAAAAAAGCAAATTTATCAGAATCAAACATTTCATATCGGACTCCGGGTATTGTATTTTCCACATCACCAGACATAGATGGTCCAGCATGATGTCCTTCTGCATCATAAATATGCATATCCACCGGACTATGGAAACTGACAACATGACCGTTTGGTATTTCACATTCAGAAGCAAGGCCTATATTTGGGTAATGCTGCTGAACACCGACTTTCCTGGATAACAAATCTCCTATCAGCTCTTTTACTCCACTCATGCTTGGTATCGTGCTATGGATGGCATTTTTAGCATAAAAGATTTGTTCAGTGGGAAGCACATCGGCACTCTTCAACGGAACCGTCCCATCGCCATTAATAAAATGAATGTTGGAGACAGATAATTTGTTATGAGAATTAAATAAATACAACGTACCCAATGTCGGTATGCCGCATCCAACAATGTTATATACTCTCGTTCCGTATTGGTTTTCGGGAATTGCATCAATTTCTTCGTGAAGATCTTTCGCCATACTTTCTAATTCCATATTTAGATCTTTTGAACGAATGTCTTCGGCCCCATCAAGAAACCAACGATCGTAATACCTGCGACTTGGCATCAATGCATACATTGAAGGCATGTTTTGAACAATTCTTTGAATAACCTTTGGATTTAGGATATCAATTGAAAATTTTTCCAGCCCAAGATTGTCGCCGAATTTTAATATCTTGAATGCTTTTGGTGCTCCCATATGCGGAGTAGCAATATCTACAAACCTATCGATTGAACCATTTCCTTCATCGTGAAGGTATTTTTTATATATAAATCCACCCATGCTATGGGCAATGATATCGACTTTATTTACCCCGGTTTGAGTTTTTACCTCCTCAATTTTTTCCTTTAAATTTTTAGCCGTCTCTGAAACATCTAGACGCCAATCATATGGAAATGGAAACAATGTTTCTCCTTCCCTATATCCTCTTGATTCAAGTTCTCGGAAAAGACCGTCAAAGAAATCTTCATCAAATATTTTTTTAATAATCTGCGGAGAAGAAATATCCGTTTTTATAGATTGTCCCGATTCATCAAGTTCAAGTTTTTCCAAAAATCCATCAGATGGCGATACTGCCATTTCAAGCAGGTTGGGCCAAAGAATATTATTTATTAGAGAGCTATCGACCAATTCACTTCCAGTGATTCCTGGAATAACAATGACGGGTACGAAAGGGTCCGGTCTTGGAGGATTAATGTAATCTAAAGGTAATACATGAGTTGTGTACGCAACAATGAGATCATTAATATACAACTGAGCATTCGGACCCAAATAAACTCCTTCCCAATCATTTAGGTTCGGAGATGTATCGCCGTCATTGTTTGTGTCACCGCCAATGGAATCATCATTAATTGAAGTGAAGTAAATTGAAGACTGAAGATTGCCATCCGCAATTAATGTACCATCGATTCTTAAAGACGAACCGACATCAAATTTTACTATTGTTCTTGGATCAATATATAATGTGGCACCAAATGGAATCTTTGCTTGCCCGTGGACAATATATACGCCTTCACTCGGTATCCAAGCTGCTTCGTGAGGAAGTATTCCTGATACATGTATATCGGCGTAGACAGGAGAAGAACCTATAAAAAAAGCTAGTAAGAAAAGGTATTTCATCTTAGTTGCAAGAACAAAGTCACTATCTCAACTGCCTTTTTATATAATTCAGTTAGATCAACATTTGGATAAGTCACTTGGCTCGATAATTTGTTTGCCGTATCTCCCACGACAACCAAGGAAACATCTTCTGTAGAAAGAGGTTCGAGGCCGGTGATCATGTGCGCAAAGGATAGAGCAGCTCTAGCATTAATAATTGTATCCATCGGAAAAACAAAAGACTTTCCGGCTACAACAAGTGCCCTGCCGAATAAACTCACTTCATCTGTAGATCCGTTCTTTATTTCTATTCTTTCTCTTGAAGCAGATATAACCGAAAGATTATCCATCACAACATGCACACTGGTTCGAGAAACTGCCATGCCAGATTCAGAAGAAGCATTGAGCACCACGTTGTAGTCTCCAGAGTACTGATACGAATGGCTCAATTGTCTGCCATACCCAATTGTCCCATCGCCAAATATCCACATGTATACTCCTGGATTTAAAGTAGGAATATTTGATTCAGCTTTAAATTCGATTGGAGTTCCTGCCGTTGCCAGTCTATTTCTCCCAGCTTCAATTTTAAAAACTGGCAGAGTAGATAAATGCGTAACAGAGGGATAGCTGTAATGAGCAGACGAATACTCCTCTTTTGGATTTGAATTTTCATCAGTTTCAGGCTCTAGATTTACAGGGATAGTTGAATTTAAATTACCCGGAGTTGGGCTTGCTACTCTCCACCCGCTCTCAATTCTCTGAAGCGAATTACCATCTCCTCCTGCACCTTGTGAAGAAGCGTATGAATACGTATCTAAGGTATTTCCGCTTCCATCTTTTAAAGATACTGTTGCTCCAATATTAGATAAAGTAAAAGAGCTTTTAAAGATAGTTCCGAGAAATCCGGGATTGTCAGACAAAAATAAAGCCGGGTCTGAAGTAATAATAAAATATCCCCCAGCTGAAATACTGGTATTCCCGCTCGAAAGAGTCAGGGTGTGTGCCCCGGCATTATCAACAAATCTCCACGATCCATTTCCGCTTCCCGTTATAATCAAAGTTGAACTTCCTGTATTGAATATCTCCACCCATTCTCTGCCGGTATCAGTCCCAGAAACGTCATACATAATTTCATTAAGAATAATCTGGGCATGAGAAAAAACAGGTAGGGTAAGTAAAACAAATATGCAGAGACAAGTTTTAGCGAGCTTGGGTAAAGTACATGACCACAAATGTTGCGAACAAAAGACAGAGAAAGACCGAAAGGAATTTAAAGAAAGTTTTATCAAAGTAACCCATGTGTGTATTATATCTCTTTGTTTGTATTTCATACTAAGAGTCTATACACCCATCTCCAAGAACCGGTAAAGAAAGAGTCAAAAAAAATATACGAAACAAAAACACCCCGTATGAGGGTGTTTTTGTTTCTTTTAGGCTAGACCGAAATCTAACTTAGAGAGAGTTGAACTTACTGTACGTTCACAGCAGGAGTCCTCCAAGTGGACAATGTGTCCATGTAGGTCTGAGTTGCGAATGTTGCGCCGTTGTCGAGAGAGTATCTGATTCCCGCGATTTCGACTGAGTAAGGACCTGCAGTCAAAGAAGCTCCGGTAGTATCCTTGCCCTGAAGGGTGAAGTATACATCCGAGAGAGTACCTGTCTGCTGCTGTGGCAAGTAGAAGCTGTTTGCACCGATTCCAGTAGTAACGAATCCGTTACCAGTAGGAACGATGAAGCCTGAACTTGATGCAACCAAGTTTCCTGCAAGAACCGAACCGTTTCCGGTGAAGACCTTGAAGAGGAACATTGGGTTAGTTGAAGCCTGAGTACCGAAGTATACAGGAGTTCCAACTGCAGTTACGCTCACATTGAAGTGTGCTGTAAGAGTTGATGTTGCGTTTGCTGTACCGCTCTGGTTAGTTCCAGAAGCTACGATAGTAGGTGCACCGTTGATGGTGAAGGCTGGGCCTTTTCCAAGAACTGTCTGAGCATTACCTGTTGCTGAACCGTTAACTGTCGTAACGTTTCCGTTCTGAGAGTTGTAGAGGTTTGAAGTAGTAGGTGATGTAGAAGCGGTAACAACCAACTGTCCAGAAGTTACGCCAGTAACGTCAACCTTAACTGTGTAAGGAAGAGTGCTGTTAGCTGGAACTGATGCTCCTGCTGTACCATCCTGGATGTTAGAGAATACTGCTGAACCTGAACCTGCTGTGGCCATCGTAATTGCTGCTGATGAAACCTGGGTTGAACCCTGGTAAAGGTAAGCAGCTGTTACGCTTCCTGTTCCTGAAGTTACAAAGTTAACTGTAAGGTTTCGGAAGTGAACTGCATCGTTCTGTGCGCCAACGCTGAAGGTCAATACTGGAAGTTTCAAGTATTGTCCGTTAGTTGTGTCGGTAACAGGAACGGTGTTTGCCTGAGGGTTAGTTGAGTCAACTGAAACGTTTGCGATTGAGTTGTCAACCAAGCTTCGGTTTACGATGATTGTCTGTGAGAACGAAGCTGTAGGTCCGAATTGATCGATACCTGCACCGTCTGTTCCACGAACTCCGTTCGCAGGAACTGTGATAGTTGCGTTGATTGGAGTTGCTCCACCGTTGAGGTATACAGAGTCAATTGAGCTGTAAAGGTCGGCTGCGATCGTAAGATCCTTGTAGCTTCCCTTAGGAACAACAAAGCTGAATCCTGTAAGGCTAACGATGTTAGAGTTTCCACTCTGAACAACAGATGAACTGTTCAAAGGAACGGTTGCAAGAACACGTCCCTGATCCATTACATACAAAGTCTGGTAGAGCTTGTTGTAGATGTTTGAGTTCGAACCGAGGTCCAAAGTAATTCTCTGTACTGCGATGTCAGAATTCTGGGCGTTAGCACGAACAGTCATAACAGGGACCATTTTCTGGCCGACGTTTACAACAGTGTTCGAGATAGGTCCAGAGGTAACCGTAAGGATACCTTCTGCTCCTGGAGTAGTGATACCGCCTGAAGTGGTGGTAGTAGTTCCTCCAGTAGTTGTAGTCGTAGTAGTTGTCGTAGTGGTTGTCATGCCAGCGAATGCTGCGCGTGATTTAGCACCGAAGTAACCGGCTGCAGGAGTAACTCCTGCTGATGCCTGCCATCGTGCGACTCCTGCTCGAGTAAGTCCACCGAAGTAACCGTATGCGGTTCCAGCTGGGATAGTAAGGAAGCCTTTAGCTACAAGTGCCTGCTGAAGAGCAGTGACATCTGCGCCTGAGCTGCCAATGGTGAGGTCACGAGTGAAAGTGTAGCCAGTTGAAACTGACGATCCACCATTCAATGCGTTGATCTGGGCCATAAGGGCAGCAAGCTGTGCCTGGAGGTCAGAAAGGGTTGCGGCGCTCATCGTTGGGACGAAAGCACCGAAAGCCAATGCAGCACCTGCAATAGCGGAAACGAATTTTGCTGATTTATTGGTCATTTTTAATTTTAAATCTCTAATGCGCGAGTACCATCTCTATAACTTCTAAAATTTGTGAGAGGGCACCGCGGGTGTTAATTGCCTGCAACGGATAAGCCTTTGCAGGCAAGGTGATAATAATTGCACCAATCTATTATAGATGGCCACAATTCAAACTCCTAAAAACACTGGGGATAACAACTTCATAATATACAATTTAGGCCTCAATAGCAAGAGAATACCTGCTCCACCTCTTCTCTCCTGTCTTTTTAAGTATCCCTGCTTCAACCATCGAAAGAAGCTCTCGTTGGATGGTTTTTTCACTACATCCATGAATTAAGGGAGAAATGTCCTTTATCATGATTTCCTTCTTGCGTTTAAGCAAGCCAATAATGACACTCTGGCGACTATTCTTTTTCACTGCAACTACTCCATAGTCTTTGAATTGCTTACTGGAAGCAGACTGGGGATCCTGGGTTTGAATTTTAGGAGAAACTTCTGATACTTCTGGCAAGAGAGAGCTTGTTGGAGGAATAGGGATGTCTTTATGAGAAACTGGCTGATACACGGGATCGGATATAAAGGACACTTCTTCTTTTTGTTCTATTTTAGGTTGAAAAACAGCAGATGGTTTCTGAATGTCCACAGTAAAAAAATCACTTCTTAATTCCCTAGTTCCTGTCTCTTTGAAGTTAGGAGAGGTCGTAAGCGAGTCGGCAAATTGAGCGAACTCTTTGGACATAATCGAATAGTTCATATCCGATACAAGACCGGCCTGTTTGGCCACGACAAGAAGGCTCGATATTTCGAGGACAATGGTGCGGATGTTAGATACAGACGCATCAGAATTTGTCGCTTGTCCCCTATTAGACATATTGGCTTCCAAGAGGTTCGAAGCAAGAGTTCGAAACTTCCATTTGAGAGGTTCAGAATCAGAAAAGAATCCCGTAATAACATACAGGGCACTAGCTAATTTTTGTGCCTTTTGAAGAGTGAAGACAAAGGATTCATCTGAAGAGAAATGACCGAGGACAGCTGAAAACCCATCAGTGGATTGGTTTTTTATAGCTACTTGATTAATTTTGTCGTTTTCCATATAAAGGCCTTAAATATAAGTTATTTTATGTCTCTTTACTTGTCCTTTAGATTATATCACGTTTTGTCCTTTATTGCAAGCATTTCTATTATAGGACATCAGAGACACAACATGCAATAGGAAAATGCCTCATAAGCTATGTGTTACAATATTCGAATACAAAAACAGAACATGGCCAAAAAACAAAAGCCTACAAAGAAGAGAAACGACCCGAAGGAGTCAAAAGTGGAGTACATTTCCAAAGAGACCAAAAATGCAGTTCTGGGGGTCGGATCCCTGGTTGTCACCATTGGCTTTCTCTTTGCTGCCTTTGGCAAAGGAGGACAGGTAGGGCAAGTCATCTATTCGTTCTTTAGCTACTTATTCGGCATTGGGTATTACCTGGTTCCCCTCGTCTTTTTTATGCTCTCAATTTCCCTCTTCCAATCAAGAGAGAAGGACTTTTCTTGGCCTCAAACTATCGGTTCCCTTCTCTTCTTTATTTCTTCACTTTCCCTAATTGATCTTCTCTTTCCCACTCGAGGAGGTGTGGTAGGAGGGGTTATCTCAAGACCACTTATTTCCCTTTTTGACACACAGCTGGCCGGAGTAATCATGTCGGCCCTCATTGTTATTTCTTTCCTCGTTATTTTCGATTCTTCAATTAAAATCGACGTCGTTTCTTTGTGGAAAAAAATCTTTGGACGAAAAGAGGTGGACGAAAACGAACTAGCTCAACAAGAAGCATTGGCAATTGATACCGCCGTATTAAAGAACCAGAAAACTGAGGAAGTTCCAGAAACAAAAGAGGACAAACCTTTGGTTAAAAAAATGTTCAAGGGAGATTCGGAGAATGAAGGGTTCGTTCCAATGATTACAAAAAGACTCGGCAAAGCATGGGTTCCTCCCCCTCTTTCATTACTTGAAAAAGATCGCGGCAAACCAGGAGTCGGAGACATCAAAGCTAATGCAAACCAAATAAAGAGAACGCTTCAAAATTTCGGCATCGTGGTCGAAATGGACGAGATATCGATCGGACCTTCGGTTACGAGATACTCATTGAAACCGGCAGAAGGAGTGAAACTTTCAAAAATTCTCGGACTGCAAAACAACCTCGAACTTGCTTTAGCTGCACACCCCGTTCGTATCGAAGCACCAATCCCTGGAAAATCTTTAGTCGGTATCGAAGTTCCAAACACTTCAAAAGCAACGATCGGTCTCGGTTCTCTTTTGTCTGAATCAGAGTACGCAGAATCAGACAAACCTCTTTTGGTTTCTCTTGGCCGCGATATCTCTGGCCGTTCCCGTTTTGCCAATATTGCCAAAATGCCTCATGCCCTTATTGCAGGAGCTACCGGTTCAGGTAAATCAGTGACCATTCACGCCATCATCAACTCTCTTCTCTTTAGGAACCCTCCGGAAAACCTAAAGTTCATAATGATCGACCCTAAACGCGTTGAACTTACCCTCTATAACAAGATCCCCCATCTTCTCACTCCCGTTATCACCGATCCGAAGAAAGCTATTCTCGCTTTGAAATGGGCGGCGAAAGAAATGGATCGCAGGTATAACATTCTTGAACAGTCCGCTGTACGCGATATCGATTCATATCATAAAACAATCCTTCTTCCCGCACTCAAGAAAGCAACTGACGAAGAAGAGGGTCCCGATCCAATGCCATACGTTGTGGTCATTATCGACGAGTTGGCGGATTTAATGCAGTCATATCCGCGAGAACTCGAATCAGCAATCGTTCGTTTGGCCCAAATGTCCCGAGCAGTTGGTATCCACCTTCTCCTTTCTACTCAGCGTCCTTCGGTAAACGTCATCACCGGTCTTATTAAGGCAAACATTCCTTCGCGTATTGCTCTCCAAGTAGCGTCACAGATCGATTCTCGAACCATTATCGACATGGCGGGTGCTGAAAAACTCTTGGGACAAGGAGACATGCTCTTTATGGGTGGTGAAATGTCCAAACCCGAACGTATTCAATCTGCATATATCACAGAATCCGAAGTGAAGAATGTAGTTAAATACTTAACAGATGCATACGCAGACGATATTGGTACACAGATCGACTTCTCTAACGACAAGGTGGACAGCTCAATCTTCTCTGCTTCTATTGGTGACGACAATGGTGATGATGATGAACTGTACGAAGAAGCCAAGGAAGTGGTTCTGGGTGCTGGCAAAGCCTCCACATCCTTCTTGCAGAGAAAGCTCCGCATTGGATACGCACGTGCCGCACGCCTTATTGATCTTCTTGAGGAAAAGGGGGTCGTGGGTCCAGGATCTGGTGCTAAACCTCGCGAAGTGATGGGTGCAACCAATCATGATGAATACGGAGGTTCTATTGGATCAGATTCTGTCGAAGAAGAGATATAATGAAGTTTGAAATGTCTCCTAAGAAAATAGCTATTTCGGCCTTCTTTCTCCTTATTATCCTCTATTCCCTCTTTCAGGGCCGGTTTATTATCCTTGGGCCAAACATACAGATTGATTCCCCTCAAAATGGACAACGGGTAGAAACACTGGTCACAATCCAAGGCCATGCAGACAATATTTCCTTCATTTCCCTCAATGATAGGCCCATATTTATAGACAAAAATGGTGATTTTAGCGAAAAGTGGATAGCACCCAAAGGAGTGAGTATAATAACTATGCGAGCGCGAGACCGCTTCGGAAGAGAGAAAGAAAAACAGGTACAAGTCGTTAACCAATAAGTGCGCTCACTATATTATTTATGAAACCAAAAAAAGCACCCAAAGCTCCCAAAGAAATGGGAACTCGTGATGAAAGCAAAAACATCGACTCTACACTCGATGCTATCAAGATGAAATTCGGAGAAGATTCAATCATGATGCTTGGGTCTAAACCCAAGGTTGGTATTGATGCTATCTCCACTGGTTCTATCGGACTCGACTCAGCTCTTGGAGTTGGAGGACTCCCCCGCGGACGCATCATCGAAATCTTCGGACCGGAATCTTCTGGTAAGACTACTCTCTCCTTGCATGTTATTGCTGAAGCACAAAAACTCGGGGGCATCTGCGCCTTCATCGATGCCGAACATGCGATGGATCCAGAATACTCTGCAAGATTAGGAGTGAAGGTAAATGAACTTCTTATTTCTCAACCCGATACAGGTGAACAAGCTCTCGAGATTGTTGAATCTCTCGTTCGTTCCGGAAAGATGGACGTTATTGTTATCGACTCCGTTGCTGCCCTTACTCCCAAAGATGAAATTGAGGGTGACATGGGAGCACACCATGTTGGAAAACAAGCACGTCTTATGTCCCAAGCGCTTCGAAAGCTCACCGCTATTGTCGCTAAATCAAAGACTATTGTTATCTTCATTAATCAGATCCGTATGCAGATTGGTGTGATGTTCGGCAACCCGGAAACCACTCCAGGAGGAAAAGCACTCAAATTCTACACTTCTGTTCGAATCGATATTCGCCGTATCGCCCAGATCAAGAAAGGTGAAGAAGTCATGGGAGGACGCATTCGCGTGAAGGTCGTTAAGAACAAAGTCGCTCCCCCATTCAAACAGACCGAGTTTGATCTCATGTACAACGAAGGTATTTCCAAAGAAGGAGAGATCATCGCACTTGGTGAATCAAAAGGTATCGTACAGAAATCCGGAACTTCGTATTCGTACACCGGAAAAGATGGTGAAGAAATAAAACTTGGTCGAGGATATGATGCAACCCGTCAGTTCCTTCGTGAAAACAAAAAGATTTCGGATCAAATATTGAAAGATATCAGGGCGAAGTTGGTGGAAGCGTAGACAAAGAAATTAAGAAAAGAAAAGTGCCAGGTCTCGAATTTCGGGACCTGGCACTGTATTAGAGAAGCAATCCTACTCACTCTCTTCCTCTTCGACAAAGCGAGAGGTCGCGTCTCGAGGAATCTCGACGTGAGGAAAAAATCCTCCCCCGATACTGAACATCATCTTCATGCCTTGTAGAAGCCACTTCAACGACTCTTCACTCGGAATCGTTTCCGGCCAGACAAACTCGTTCATCAGGAGTTCGACAGAAAACACATCGACTGATACTCCACACTCGACGGTATGCCGTCTAACCCGAACACTGAACACATTACCGCTCTTGCTCGCGAACGTACCTGGAACTGCCTTGAGAGCATCCAGAACCTGAAGTTCCGCATCTCTCAGGATAGCAGCCCCATCAGACTGCAGTGTACTCGCGAGTTCATTCTTCGCAGCATTGATGTCCTGCAAGAGTTCATGACTGACCTCGCTCATCCGTTCGAGGAGAGCTTGGTGTTCTGCTGAAAGATTCTGGTCCGACATTCTTCACCATTCCTTGCTAGGGTTTGTGTTCTATAGTCATTCTTACGCTTGATTAGTATCAATGTCAAACATCAAATCTAAAAAATGGCTAACTTTAAGCTTAATTTGACTTCCCTCCCCTAATCCGTACAATAGTACCCCTATGGCAATGCTTGAATACAATGAAATCAAGGAACACAAATACATTGTGTTCGAAGGTGAACCGTACGAAGTTCTCACCTCTCACGTCTTCCGGAAACAACAGAGAAAACCCGTTAATGCTGCAAAACTCCGCAGTCTTCTAACTGGACGCATAGTTGAACACTCTTTCCACGTCTCAGACAAAGTTGAAGAAGCAGATATGAGCAAGAAGGAAGTTAAGTTTTTATACAAAAACAAAGGTGAATATTGGTTTTCTGAAATGAATGATCCCTCAAAACGATTTGAACTTCCCGAAGCAATGATCGGAGATGCTGGCAAGTGGCTCAAAGCAAATACTCCAGTGGACGCACTTCTCTTTGATGATGGCGAGGCAGACGAACCAAAGATTATTGGTCTCAAACTTCCAATCAAGATGGATCTCAAGGTAACCGAAGCTCATCCAGCAACTAAAGGAAACACAGCTCAAGGCGCTCTCAAAGAGGTGGCTCTTGAAAGTGGAGCAACCATCATGGTTCCCATGTTCATCAAAGAAGGAGACGTCATCCGCGTGAACACTGAAACCGGAGAATACACAGACAGAGCTTCGAACTAGTTTTCTTTTCGAGATTTGTAAACGTCGATAACCACCCCAACCAAAAATCCTACTACGGTCCAATACAATAAGATAAACAACGGTTCGTGTGTAGCAACCAAACCAATCTGTCCAAATAACCTATACACTGAAGGAAGCGGAAAGAAAACGGAAGAAATAAAAGGATCTACAAAACATCCGTTCCCTGTTTCTACGGGACAGGTGATCTTTAATATAAAAATAAGGAGAACAAGAGATGGTGCAAAGAGTGCACACTGGACTGCATAAGGTACTCGCATAAAAGAATTATATATTATATTCAAAACAAAAAACCTCCCATCGGGAGGCATTTTATTTTCTTCTTGTGTCTTAACGGGTGAGGTATGGAAGCAATCCCATGAATCGAGCTCTCTTGATAGCAAGTGAGAGTCCTCTCTGTGAGTTTGCTGCGATTCCTGAACGTCGCTTGCCCTGAATTCGGGAGTGCGGGGTCAAGAATTTCTTGAGCGTGTCTACATCTTTGTAGTCGATGTAATCTATTTTATTTTGTTTGAAGTAATCTTCTTTTTTCATAAGGGTTAATTAGAATGGAATATCGTCTGTGTTCACATCACCTTCTGGATAATCAATGGTGTCCATAGGAGGAACATCATTTGTTTCTTTTGGAGCGGAAGGAGTAGCGCTTGGAGCAGAAGCTCCGGGAGCACCTGCAGGACGAGGACCGAACTGAATCCTGTCTGCAACAATCTCTGTTCTGTATTTCTTCGAGCCGTCTGGCGCATCCCACGAACGGGTCTGCATTCGGCCTTCAACCATGACGCTTGCTCCCTTCCTGAGGAACTGAGCAGCTGTCTCGGCCTGGCGGGCGAATACGACCACGTTGTGGTAATCGGTTGATTCCTGCCTTGCTCCATTCTTGTCTTTCCAGACACGATTGGTGGCAACGGCAAGGGTACAGACCTGAATACCTGAAGGAAGAGAGCGAAGCTCTGGATCCCTGGTCAGGTTACCGATAATGATGGCTTTGTTGAAGTACATAGAGGATTGTTAGTGGTAATATCTCTATTCTACCACAACGTCTGCAACCGGGATTTCCCCTGTTATTTCAGGAGCAATTTCTTCCTTCGCAGCTTCTTCTGGCATTTCTGCCGCTTCCTTGGCTTCACGAGCCTTGGCAAAGGTGAAGGTGGTTTCGCGAGGAGCTTTGATAAGGAGGGTTCGAAGAACTTCTTCGATAGCATCCACATCCTTTTTAATAGCTTCAACGTGTTGAGGCTCTGCTTCGAATTTCATCCATCCGATATATGCCTCATCTACAACATACTTGCGGGCGCCGATGGTTTTAGACATCGAGTATGCAAGCGTTTCGAGGAAGGGATCTTCAGAATCGAGGCGAGTGCCGTTTTTTTCAATAACAGAAACGATTTTTGAGACCACGGTTGGAAGGTTGTCTTCGGTAACGCTCGGGAGCACGAGATAGCCGAGTTCGTATACCTGGACTTCCTGTTTGTGGTCTTCTGTAATGGACATGGTTTTCTGACTAACTATTAAACCTCAGCGCCTGCTCTTAAAGCCTGCGTACAGAAGAGGTCCGAACACATTATCATGGAAATAGGCCTCAGGCAAGATTGATCCCGAAGAGCCTCTCGGCGTTTGAAAGTAAGGCTTCCCGCACCTCTGTTTCATCTTCCCCTCGTATCTCAGCAATCTTTTTAACCACTTCCTGGACATATGATGGTTCATTCCTTTTTCCTCGATACGGAACCGGCGCAACAAACGGAGCGTCTGTTTCAGACATGATCATATCCATCGGGGCATTTTTGATGACTTCGTCATAATCCCTGGCAAACGTGATGACACCGGTAAAAGAGGTGGTGAAACCAATCTTCCAGAATCTTTTGGCAACCTCAAGATTTCCAGCAAAAAAGTGAACGTTACCCCGAAGCCTGTCTCCGTATTCGGCCACTAACGGTTCGAGTAGAGCAAGCAATTCTTCATACGCTCCGCGTGAATGAATCATAATCGGTTTATCGTATTTCATCGCAAAGTGAATCTGGGCAATGAAGAGCGTCTGCTGTCTTTCGATTTCAGTTTGATCGCTTTTATCAGCATGAAAATAATCAAGTCCGCATTCCCCGATCGCCACTACTTTTGGATGCCCCACCAACGTCTCGAATTTATCCAATTCAAATACTTTGGTTACATTATCTACAGGATGCACTCCGATACATGCATAGATATCGTCATGAGACTCAGCAAGATCCAAGGCGATTTGAGACGTTTCAAAATCCGTACCGACGACAATGGTGGCAGTTTTGGATTCATGAAGTCTTTCTATAACCTCTTCCCTGTCTGCGTCATACTCTGGAAGATTCAGATGCGAATGGATGTCTATATACTTCATTATTCTTTGCGGGCAAAAAGCGGTTCAGCGGGTTTTTTATTTTCTTTGATAAGACTTTGAATTTTCTCTGCTGTTTCGGGCATAAACGGAGAGAGATTATATGCAATTTCGGAAAGTCCTTGGACAAGTTCAATCATAATTTTCTTTCCCGCTTCTTCCTCTGTTTTAACCAAACTAAAAGGCTGGGTGGCTTGAATCTTTTTATCCAATTCACCAATCTTGGTCCAAATAATATTGATCGCCTTCCCTATTTCAAACTTCTCGAGAGATGCGGATACGTCTGTATCCAATGTTGAATGTTCAATCTCTTGTGGAGAAAGATTTTTCTCGGACATAGTTAAGATGCGGGATGTGAGGTTCCCAAGTCCATTAGCAAGGCCCGAGTTAAATATTTCATGAAATCTTTCCCATGAAAAATCCGAATCTTCGAATGTAGAAAGTTCACGGCAGACAAAATACCTTAAAGCTTCGGCTCCGTATTTTTCAACCACTTCGATTGGATTCACTACATTCCCCAAAGACTTGGACATCTTTACTCCCCCCGGACCATTGATAAACCCATTGATCACAATCTGAGCTGAATTTGGAAGTTTGGCACTCATAAGCATAGCCTGCCACATTGCAGACTGCTGCCTCAAGTTATCTTTGCCAGCATATTGAGTTGGAGTTCCATTTGCCCAGAATTTGTCGAAGTTACCTTCTTCCGGCCAATCGAGTGTGGAAATGTATGAAACCAAGGCATCAAACCAGACATACATAACGTGATTGTCATCTCCTGGTACCGGCACTCCCCAAGACATCTTTTCCTTCAAGCGGGAAACGGAGAAATCTTCGAGTCCCCTTTCGACAAACGCCTTGATCTCATTAAACCGGAAATCCGGAATAACAAACTGGGGGTGGGAAGCATACAATTCCAAAAGTTTTTTCTGGTAGTTCGAAAACTTAAAGAAATAGTTTTCTTCCTGTCTGATTTCAAGTTCGAGATGCGGGTGCAAGATGCAATGCCCGTTTTCAATTTCGGAATCCGTTTTTTCAAGCTCGCACCCAACACAATATTTAATGGTGTATTCTTTTTTATAAATATCCCCCCCTGCATCGCAGCGTTTCCAGAATTCTTGGGCAGCGCTCACATGCTTTTCGTCTGTCGTACGAATAAAATGAACGTCTGGAGAAATTGAAAGGAGCGGGATGAGATTTTTAAACTTTTCTGCGTATCCGTCTACATATTCCTGCACATCTGTATTGGCTTCCCTCGCTTTCTGCCAGATTTTTTGCCCATGTTCGTCTGTACCGGTATTAAAGAATACTTCTTTGCCTAAAAGTTTCTGCCATCGCGCGATAACATCTGCACGGATAATCTCCATGGCAAAACCAATATGTGGATCCGAATTTACATACGGAAGCGTAGTGGTGATATAAAAATTATTTTTCATCGAGAATTCCTATGGCAGACATGCGGGTGATCTTCTGGTGTTCGAGATCATTAACGAATTCCATAAAGATGGCCGCTACAGGCACTGAAACAAGTACTCCGAGGAATCCAGCAAGGGTTCCTCCAACAAGAAGGGCGACGATAGAAACCATGGGAGGCACCCCCACCACTTTTTTCACAACGAGTGGATAGATGAGCTGGTTTTCAAACTGCTGGATGATCAAGAAGAGTCCGGCAATCAGCAGCGCCTCGCTCATGCCACCCGCTCCGAATCCAACAAGGATAGCCGGAATGGCGGCAAGAATCGGTCCGAACAATGGAATGATTTCAAAGAATCCGGCGGCTACCGCAAGAAGCAGAGCATGAGGAAGTCCAATGAGAAGAAGACCGAGATACACCAATACCATGATGATAGCGGCTAAGAGAAGCTGTCCCTGCATCCAGCGTCCAATCTTTGCTTTAGATCTCCTCCACAAATCCACCACATACCTTTCGTGTTTCCACGGAGTGATGACCTGAAGGAACTTCCCCACTCCGTCTTCTTGTACCGCCAAGTAAAACGAAAGAATAACGATAAGGAGGAAGCTTGTGACGCCTCCGAATACAAACGAAGCGCTGGAGAATGCGCCCTGCGAAAGCGACGTCACCACGGCACTAATATGTCCGGCAATATTTTCTGCAGACAAAGATCCGGAAACATTTGAAAATACTCCGGAGAATGTAGGGTCACTAGCAAGAGCGTTTGAATACTCGGGGAAAGAAGTCAGGAATGAAGACGCTTCTCCGAGAAGCGGAAGGAGGAGGAAGTAGAAGAGACCGGCAGAGATAAGGCCTAGAATCACATATACCGCAAGAATGGTTGGCAAACGAGGAATACGTCTTTCCTTTGCCCATTCAGCAGCTGGTTCAACAGCCGAAGCGATGACGATCGAAGCCAGCAAGACCATCAAGAGGTCTCGAACCAGAAAGAGTGCTATAGCGCCAGCCACCACAATTACCCCCCTGACCCAAGAGCCAGTGGTAATGATCATTCGGTGTTTTTCGAGCTCTCTTCTTCTATCTCGTTCTTCCATTTCTGTCATATGGCCAATAATACCACTTCCCCTCTATGAGGGCTAGAACGTTAACGCTTTTTGAATATCCGGAGATACTTCGATATCTCCAACAATGGATAGGTTCAGATTCTTGTTTTTAAATATGTCCTTGGCAACTTTCTGGATGTCTTTAGCGGTAACGCCTCTTAATTTCTTAATCATCTCTTGTGGAGTTTCAGACGAATGTTTTACCGCTTCTTGGGTGGCGTAAAAGTTTGCCAGGGCATCTGTGGTTTCAAGACCGAGATAAATATGTCCGCTCATAAATTCTTTTACGCGGTGCAATTCTTCTTCAGATACCGGTTCGTCGATAAGTTTCTGGCATTCTGCTATCAACACCTTGATCACTTCTGTAATCCGGTTTTTATCCACCCCAACTGAAATGGCGAAGTATCCGTGATCTGTGAATTCATCGGTTCCAGCATAGACGTAATAGCAGGCACCCATTTCTTCTCGTAGCTTCTGAAACAAACGTGCAGACATTCCTCCGGAAAGAACGTTTGCCATGACAGAAAGTACATCCGTTCGAGGGTCTAGCGCGTCATACGCACGAACGCCAATAATCATATGCGTTTGGTCTGTTTTCTTTGCATACACTTTCAAAGCGGGTTCGTTTTGTTTCTCCTTCACTTTTTCTTTCCTGCCCTTCTTGGAACTGGATATTTCCTTAAACTTTTCTTTGATTTCTTTTTTAACGGTGGCTTCATCTATATCTCCCGAAACAATGATAGTAGTACCTTCCGCGACATAATGTTTTTTGTGGTAATCAAGAAAATCTTTTCTCTTTAATTTAGACAGGGATTCTATTGTGCCGGTCAACAATCTTCCCGCAGGTGTATCTCCGTATAGCAATTGATTAAACATTTCCACCACTTTCCTCTGGGGATTATCTTCGTACATGCTGATTTCCTGAAAGATAACTCCTCTTTCTTTTTCAATTTCCGTATCTGAAAATGTGGAATTCAGATACACATCTGCGAGGACATCCAATACATGAGAAAAATGTTTCTTTTCTGCTTTAGCGAAATAGCCGGTGTATTCGTTGCCGGTGAAAGCATTGCTTTCTGCTCCGATAGAATCAAATTCACGGGAAATTGAAAGCGCTGTGGGACGCTTGGTGGTTCCTTTAAAACACATGTGTTCGAGGAAGTGTGCCAATCCATTCTCTTCTTTCTTTTCGTAATTTGAGCCTGTTTCCACCATGACCATGGTGGTGACGGCTGGGTTTCCTGGGGTTGGAATGGTAACGATTCGCAACCCGTTTGGGAGGGTGGTTTTTTTAGCTTTCATAGAACCAGAGAATACGTTATTTAAGGAGATCCTTCAACTCTTCAATCTTCACTCTCTTCTGTTCTCCTGTGTCTCTATCTCGAACGGTGACGGTATCTTTGAATTCAGGCTTCTCTTCTCCAAGAGTATCGAAATCGACGGTGATGCAATATGGAGTTCCGATTTCATCTTGTCTGCGGTATCTTTTTCCGATGTTTCCATTGTCATCAAAAGCAATGTTTGGAATTTCTTTTTTGAGCATTGCATATACCTCTCGTGCTTTTGAAACGAGTTCGGGTTTGTTTTTTAAGAGTGGGAATACCGCGGCACGTATCGGTGCAATATGTTTTGCCAATTTCAAATACGCACGAGGTTCTCCACCCAGTTCATCTTCTGTGTATGCCTCGAGAAGCACGTACAGCATTGCTCGATCAACGCCTCCTGAACATTCGATGTCATAAGGAATAACGCGTTCTTTTGCTTCTTCGTCAAAATAAGAAAGATCCACTTTCGAATATTCGCTGTGGCGTCTGAGATCCCAATCTCCTCTGTGGTGAATTCCCCACGCTTCTTTCCATCCACCGAACTCTGTTTTGTATTCAATATCACATGCAGCTTTTGCATAGTGGGCGCGTTCATCTGGAGCATGTTCGCGGAAACGGAGATTCTCTTCTTTGAATCCGAGTGACAAATACCACTCCATCGCAAACTGTTTCCAATATTCAAATACTTCCTGGGAAGTTTTTTCATCCGGCTTTACATAAAACTGAAGTTCCATTTGTTCGAACTCTCTGTCTCGGAAAATAAAGTTACCGGGGGTAATTTCGTTTCTAAACGCTTTACCAATTTGCGCAATACCGAAAGGAAGCTTTGGATGCATTGAATCCAAAATGTTTTTAAAGTTTACCTGTACACCTTGGGTAATCTCACCGCGAAGATATGCTTTTGATTTCTCATTCTCAACCGCACCAAGATGTGTTTCAACCAAAAGATTGAATACTTTCGGTTCAGACCATTCAACCTTCTCCCCTTTTTTCTGATGTCCTTCTTCGTGGGCGCGAATTTCATCTTCCTGGTCTGCGCGAAGACGAGCATGACACACTTTGCATTCAACAAGAGGGTCCGTGAAAGAATCGAGATGGCCAGAAGCTTCCCATACTCTTTCGGGCATGAGAATAGAAGCATTCAAACCATAAATATCATCTCGTTCAACGACAAATTTTCTCCAGAAGTGCTGCTTGATGTTATATCTAAGCTCTACTCCCAAAGGGCCGTAATCCCAGACTCCAGCTAGTCCCCCATAAATCTCCGAACCCTGAAATACAAAACCGCGCCTTTTGCAAAGCGAGATGATCTTTTCCATTACGTCCATTTCTGCTGCCATTCGAGTAATCTTACCCTTTTTAGCTTATTTAACAACCAGTTCGTTACCTTGAACGAAGCGGGGATCGGTTGAAATACGGGTTGTAACAGACTGGTTTGTGACCGTCACGGCTTTCTGCGTAAAGCTGTCCAAACCTTTAAAGAGAGGGTTCGAGAAGAGAATTGGAGCGCTGCCGATCTGCCCAATTGAAGGAGTAAGGGAAACCTGGAAGTTTGCCTGTCTGCCTGGAGCGGAGAATCCGCTTCCTGCCGCGAGAGTTCCCACCGTCCATGTCACAGTATTGGTAGTTGCATCGTACGCTACATTTTCTGTGCTGGTGGCGGCACTTATCCACGTCACATTTGGTCCGAGCGTGCCGGTTAGTTTTCCATCGGTGATTTCATTTTGTGTATTTCCGAGATCGAGGGTGACGGTATACGTTGTGGGCTTGTCCGCTTTTGGTGGGAGGGCTCCGGTGTTTTTAAATGGTCCGCGGGAATACAGCGCTTTAGATGTAAGGGTGACTTGGGAAGCCAGACGGACAGAGTTTGCATCTGAAGCGGTGATATCATCCGCACTGGGCGCTCCCTGAGGCAATGCCGTAAGGTTTGTTGCCACAGAAATCTCCGGAGACTTTGTATTTAACGCAATATTATTTTGTGAAGCGAAACTGAATGAAAGAGTGCCAGTGTCTCCGGGTTTAATGCTTGAAAGGCTTGGATTGTTAATGACATCCCACACAATAGTGTTATTCGAGGAATTATAAAAACCTCCGTTTTGCGGAAGAATGGTAAATTTATCTAAAGACGCTCCGGTGAGCGTTGCCACAATACGTGTTTGCAAAAGAGTTTGAGGAAGATTGTTTTGGTATTTAATGACCGCTTGTACGGTTGAACCCGCAGGAGCAATGTATGGATTAGTGGCTTCTCCGTTGAATGTCATGTTCAAAGCTACTGCGGGACGGCTGAGAGCAATAGTTGCCGAAGAAAGAGCAAGGGTGGAATCAATATCTCCTGTCTCATTTCCTACCCCCGCATAAAATCTAAAGGTTCGTTCGTCTGCATCTTCGCCTTTCAGCACGCCTTTGATAGTTAAAGTCTTTTTGTCTCCAGGCGAAATGTCTCCCAACACCCACGAGTTCATGTCCTTGGTCGCAGGGGTTGGGGTGCTCGACACAAGGCTGAAACCATAGGGATACTCGGCGCGGATAACAATATTTTTCAAAACATCCGCCGCAGTGGATTGAATGGTAACAGTAGAGGTGAAAGTATTTCCGGAAACCGTTGAGGCGGGTTCCGTAATTTCAATGCCAAGCGGAGATGCTCCGATGCTGATTTCGTATAGTTTTTCCTTGCTGAAGATGGCAACAGACCCCTTCACTTTGTATTCAACCGAAATCTTCACCTCTTTCACTTCCCCTTTCTGTCCAAAGAAAAGAGCGTGTCCGTGTGCTGTCATGGATTTTCCGGCCACCAAGTCTCCGATGGCAATTTTTTCATGCAGCAAGGGTTTGGTTGGATCTTCCACATCCTTGGATCCTTCCGGATAATCGATGGAGAGATTAGCAGAAGAAAGATCTGCATTGTTTTTGTTGGTGATGGTGATTCCAAGATCCACCGCATCCCCTGCCGAAATGGACACGGGGCCCAGAACAGCAATGTCTACATTCTTCGAGGAAATAAGATTTCCTCCTCCAACATAAATGAATACTGCGAGCGCGGCTGCAATAAGGCAGAAAATAAGCGCAAAAATAAAGATCCGCTTCATGACCGGATGGTCTGGACGGACGCGTCGTTCTTGTTTAAGCATATCGTCGAGGTTAGGAGACTGCCAATCTTCCTGCGTTTCCGCAGTCTCAGTAGGTTGAATAATGGAACGCTCTTCGGTTTGAGGTTTATAGTTACGGGAATACAGTGATTCATTCAGTTTTTGTACTTTGTTCGGTTCTTCCTGCATCTAAGAAGTATAACATTTTCTGAATTCAGATTATAAAAAATGCCTTCCGAATAAATCGGAAGACGTGTGCACCAAGATGATCAGACCCGCGTAAGGAAATGCTGAGTGAGTCCCCACCTGGTGAGGATCTTGAAACTGTGACGGTACGACTTCCCAGCTTCGACCTCCATCCGCTCCTTCTCGTCGTGACGGAAGGAACGAAGAGGGAGTTCGACCCAAAGCATCTCACCATCTTCCTTCTCGAAGAGGGCCTTCGTTTTGTCGGGAGTGACGAATGCAACCTTGGCAACAGATTGCCCGAGTGCAGACACTTCCGTCGCTCTCCCTCCGGCGATCATTGGCCACGCCATCACTACAACTGGTGCAGCCAGGGCTAGGAAGGCCCAGAACATCACTTTCAATCCTTCCCAGTACTGCGCTTTGGTAATCAAGGTATCACCCTCCGTTGACGTGGTTGGGACCTGCTCTAAACTCACTTTACAACAATCTATCTCCTTGTCAAATTCGCCGCATCTATCCCCTCGTTAATAGAAGAGATGATACTTTTCTTATTCTTCAACACTTTTTCAAACAATGCTTCCGAAAGTTCCTCCTGCACTATTCCTTCTGGGACATCCCCTTCTGAAAGATATCCGAGATGAAACAACATACGTACCACAAGAATTATCTCGAGTAATTCTGAATGCTTCTCTTCCATTTTTTCAGCAGCATTCATTAAAGGAATGAGGGCATCAAACAGTTCAGGATGCGGATCTTCTCCTTGTACTAAACCCGAAAGCAACACCAGTACTTTGGAAAGGCTCTTGCGTATTTTCTTTTTGTCTTCCAATTCTTTATTAAAGCTTCTTTCGATAATTGCGCTGGTTAATTTCCAATACTCTTTTCCTCGAATCAACGAGATCGAAGAAAGAGACAGGGGTTCGAGAGAACCTCTGAGTTTAGAAACTTCCTTCCGCACTCCAGTAGCGGTAGCGCGAAGCAACCCTAAATCTCTGGTTAAGATCGAATAAACCCTATCTGCTTCACGCAAAGGTCTGTGCGAAAGGATGAGCCCTTCGGTGGTGTAAATGTTATATGCCATTAGTACGAAACGTTTGTTGCTTTCTTTATCTCTCCTGCGTATTTCTCGTATAGTTCTCTGTCTGTTTCCGGAACAGTAAGCGGAAGTATATCTTTTGGCTGGAGATTCTTCTCCTTTCGCATTTCTTGGATTGAACGGATGATGTCTCGAACTTTTCCTTCTTCGAGAAGTTCGGGGGTGAGTTCTATGTTGAGCAACACTTCCCCTTCGATGTTTGTATCAATTACAACAGACTTCACATTCAATTCGTCTTTGATGATATTCAAATATTCTTGAGCCAATTGTTCATTCTTGATTTTCAATTCGCTGAGCGGTTGGCGAACTTTCAAATTAGCTTTGGACCTTGCTTCAAGAGCGATGGTGACCAGGCGTCTTGTTTCCTGCATTGAACCCAAGATTGAAGATTCATTCTTTGATCCAGTTATAGAAGGCCATGCTTCAAGATGCACGCTTTCAGGATCTGTTTCGTGACGGAGTTTTAGGTATAAATCTTCAGCGGTAAAGGGAGCAAATGGCGCGAGAAGTTTTGAAACAGTTTTAAGAGCGTGATACAAGGTTTGTTTTGCTTCAACGTCTCCTTCTTTAATTCGCTCTCTTGAACGGCGGAGATACCAGGTGGAGAGATCATCGAGAAAATCTCTGAGCGCGCGAACGGGTTCGAGAAGTTTGTATGAATCGAGTTTTCCTGTCATCTCCTCAACTGTTTCGTTCAATCTGGTGACAATCCACTGATCAAGTACATTAGTATTTGAACTCTTTGCGTTCTCCATTTCTGTATCCCGATACAACTCATAGAACGAATGGACGTTATCCAAAATGTTGAATATTCTTTTCTGCACATCTTCCACAGAGCGTTCATCGAAGTTTTTGGATTCTCCCGGTTGGTTCACCGAATACATCCAGAGGCGAAGCGTATCCACCCCGTATATATCCATGAGGGCCCACGGATCCAAAATGTTGCCAATGGATTTAGACATTTTCTTTCCGTCTTTATCCAAAAGGTGTCCAAGACAAATAACGTTTTTATACGCTGCTCCCCTGCCCATGAGCACGCCAATGGCATGCATGGTATAAAACCAGCCGCGTGTCTGGTCTATGGCTTCTGAAATAAAATCGGCCGGATACAAAATGTTGGAGAAATCCGTTGGGTCTTCTCTTTTCTCTGCTCCTTGGGCAAATGGAACTGAACCGGAATCAAACCAGACGTCCATAACTTCTTTCACCCTTCTGTATTCTTCTCCATCTTTGGTTAAGACAACGTTGTCTATAAAAGGTTTGTGGAGATCCACTCGGAAATATTCATCGTGCGGCAACGGAACAAACGGAAGTTCGCGGACTTCCGCATTTTTAAATCTTCTGAATGCATTGACGAATATCTGAGTGCCTGCGCGTTCGTATTCCTTGTTTTCGGGGGTGAACATGCCGGTACAGACGTATGCGAGCCAGGCGGGACCGCCGTGGGTAATAATCAAAATATTTTTTCCTTCGTAGGTTGTTTCAAGATCATAGAGTGCAGCTCCTACACGTTTTCCAACTTCTTTTAAGGATTCTCCGTTGGGAATCTGCCTTTCAAACCAATCTGGTCCGACATTGAAAATGTAATCGTGGTATTCGCTCCAGTTTTTTCCATCGAAATCTCCCGGGTTTACTTCTGCCACTCGTGGATCAAATACCACTTTGCTTTCGTCTAATCCAAGACCGATTCGAACTATCTCTGCCGTTTCTTTGGTACGGGTAAAAGGCGAAGCGATGATGAGATCGATCTTTTTGTCTTTCAGGTCTTTGACTGCTTCGATTGCTTGACCCTTCCCTTCTTCGGTCAAAGTATCCGCGGATTCATTCTTGTAGCTGACAATATTCTCCGCATTACCCTCAGTACCTCCGTGCCTCATAACAAAATACTTGTTGCCGGAATTATGGGAATATTTCTTTAGGGTTTTTATGGAATCAACCACAATGTGTTTCGAACCGTCCGCATTCTGCCAGATTGGCATTGGTGTTCCCCAGTATCTTTCGCGTGAAATTGCCCAGTCTTTTACTTCTCTCAGCCATTCGCCGAATCTTCCATCTCGAATATATTCTGGTTCCCAGTTTATTTTTTTATTTTCGGACACCAGTTCCTCCCGAAGTTCAGACATGCGGATATACCAGGAATCCCGGGCGTAATAGATGAGACGGGTTTTGCATCTCCAGCAGAATGGATATGAGTGGAGATGGTTTTCTTTATTGAAATAGAGTCCGCGAGCCTGAAGATCTTTTAATATATCCACTGCAAGAGTTTCCTCAACAACAGATTTTCCTTCAAACCATCCAGTTCCCTTCACAAACGTTCCTTCGGGAGAAACGAGGTGCACCTTTGGCAATCCTTCTTTATTGCCGAGTTCGAAATCATCCTGCCCGTACATAACGGCGGTGTGGACGATTCCCGTTCCGTCTTCGGTGGTGACGAAATCCGCGGCATATACTTTAAAGGCTTTGCTCAACTTTTCTTTTTCTGTATCTGGAGCGACATCTTGAACAAATGAATACAGGGGTTCGTACGAAAGTCCGATGAGATCAGACCCTTTCATTTTTTCCACTACTTCGTATTCCCCGTTCAAGATACTCAGGCGCGATTCGGCTAAAATATATTGTTCCCCTTCCATTTTTACAGTCACATACTGGATATCTTTTCCAACGGCAAGAGCGATATTTCCCGGAAGAGTCCAAGGGGTGGTGGTCCAAGCGAGGATAAAGGTATTTTCTTTTTCTTTCACCTTAAACTTCACATACAGCGAAAGATCTTTCACATCCTGATACCCTTGGGCAAGTTCGTGCGAAGAAAGAGCGGTTCCGCATCGGGTACACCACGGAAGGACTTTATAATCTTTGTATAAGAGCCCCCGTTCGTTCACATGCGAAAGCACAGACCAGACGGATTCGATGTATGAATTGTGGTATGTGAAGTATGCTTCTTCAAGATTAGTCCAGTATCCGATACGATCTGTAAATTTTTCCCATTCACCAATAAATTCAAAAACGCTTTCTTTGCATTCCTTGTTAAATTTCTCTACTCCGTAACTTTCAATTTCTTTTTTGGATTTGAGTCCAAGTTTCTTTTCTATCTGGAGTTCAACGGGAAGGCCGTGCGTGTCCCAGCCGGCTTGTCTTTCAACATGGAAACCCTGCATGGTCTTGTATCGAGGCAGAGCATCTTTAAAGATCCTGGCAGCAACGTGGTGCAGGGCGGGTTTGGCATTTGCGGTTGGCGGTCCCTCAAAAAAGACGAATTCGCCCTTTGGGGAGGGTTTTTTAAGGGTTTTATCGAAAATCTGGTTCTCCTTCCAAAATTGGAGTACTTTCTCTTCTTTCTCTGCTCGTGGGGACTTAGGCCCTTTATCTTCAGGCATTGTGTCAGTATCGTAGCACTTTTGTTAATTTTATAAAAGAAAAAGGCCGCCTTAGCGAAAGGCGGCTTGTATTTGGCTCGCGAGAGTAGGATTGAAGAATCTCATGGCGGACGGCGTCGTCCCATTCTTCAACGTAAGAAGAAGACAGAGAAGTTCTTTCACCGCATGGTCCCTACCGCCATCTGGATTGACGATCAGGTAATCTGCCAGATGAAGCTGCTTGATCTCGCTCTTCGCAGTTTTCATCCGACGTTCAATCGCTTCTGCAGAATCGCGATTACGAGCAATAAGTCGACGACGGATCTCTTCGGGAGTGGAAGCCGTCACGAATATGGCATGAAATTCAGGGTGCTTTTCCTTGAGTTGAAGAGCTCCTTGAATATCCACATCAAAGAGAACGTCTCCTTTGGCCAAGAGTTCGGCCAGATTGGCTTCCAAGGTTCCATACAAATTTCCATGAACCTCGGCCCATTCGGCAAAGAGGTTCTTGCGAACATCTTCCATGAATTGTTCGCGGGTTCGAGTGTGATACGCAACTCCCTCCACTTCTCCCGGACCGAGGGGCCGTGTGGTGCAGGAAACGGTGGTACCGAACTCTATGTGTTCATTCACGAGTTTGATAAGAGTGTTCTTACCAGAACCAGCGGGGCCCAGCATAATGTACCCATGTGAAGCCATTGAACACCTCCGTGAGGGGGATCAAAACTCTCATTTCACTCTAAACCAAAAGAATTGCTTTGTATACTACATCCTTTCGGGGGTCGGAATGCC
>JAQBQW010000002.1 GCA_028286805.1 Parcubacteria group bacterium
CATGTAATATTATATGTTCCCGCACCTATACCACCCTGACTACCAGATGTATTTGTTGAAGAGGTCCATGGAGCCGAACAAGAGGTGGCTCCTTGAGAAGACCATGTAAGAGTTGCCGTTTGGGAACATGAAAGTGAGTTTGTATCTGCAGACAATGTCACGTTTGTTGGGGGCGCCCCTCCACTACATTGCAAATCGAAGCTATCGTTATCTCCGGCAAAAACAACTTGTGAAGCAGGAATAGTACCGGTGAAGGATCCAGAGGGAGGAACTGCACTTATAGTTACTAATGTTCCCCCTTGCGCAGGAGCAAAAGTAAATGAACCTGTGTTAGTACCCGTATGACCAGTACTTGCTGTCCAAGTTGTACCAAGCGGACAACTGTTCCTATTAACCGTAACTGTTGCCCCATGAGAAACCGTAAAGTTAAAAGTATCAGAAACAGTGTATGCAGGTTCGTTGTTACCCGAACCATGAACTCCCGGAGTACTGTAAGTTACAGTAACAGAAGCGGGGCCATTTGGATAACCAGAAACATCCAATGTACCAGAGAACGTATATAAATATCTTACTTCATCATCATCTTCTGGGGAAAAACCCCCGTTACAATTTCCTCCTGTAACCCCTGTACCACTAATCACTGTATTTAAAGACTGAGTCGTCAGTCCTCCTACATAAGTGGCTCCATTTTCAATATGTCCATAACCAGAGCCCATATATGCTCCGCTTGGATCCTGACAATCAAACTCATATTGGTATTCAGCTCCTCGAACTGTACCACTTATGGAAACAGTATTATTTGCTGTTGATCCATTGTCGAGAGTGTACGCATCAATAGTCACAGCCATCGGATTTATCTGCTGAAGCTGCTGGTAGAGCGCTAAAGCAACATTCGTTTGAGAAACAAAGAATACAATTACAAATACGGAGAATAGAAAAGTTTTTAGATACGCCCCTTTTAGCTTTTTTACATGATGCATAAATAAAATCGTTAATTGCTTTCATTAGTATACCAAACATAAGCAAAATCACAGATTCTGTTATCCACTAAAATAAAAAAGAGCTCGAACCTGGATGGCGCGAGCTCCAAACAACATCTGTACAATCAATTTTACGGAATCGGATTCCCCCTGGTATCCAATACTGGGATATTCAATTCCGGAAGAGCGGGTGAAGCAGAAACGCGTGCACCGTTGATGACGAATCCGAGACCAAGGCTCTGGTTTGCTCCGTACTTGCGAGCAAGTGCAGCGCTCTGAATTTTCTCGAGAATGTATGCAACGTCCTCTACTCCGGTTGTGACCTGGTCGGGAACACCGACAGGGCAGCTGGAGCGCATGACGCTGGTCCATTCGCATGTGTGGTCGAGACCAAACAACGCATGTCCCAACTCATGTTGTACCAGCAGCGCACTCGCGAAAGCGTAGTGGCCGGAAAAATTGATGAATCCAGAAACGTAGTCATCAAAGTAACCGACACCCACACCCCCCTCACTCGTGACCTGGCCCACCTTGAGAAAGATCGAAATCCCCCCATTCGCCTTGACCGTTGCTTCGGAGCACGGCTTCAGCAAGTCGACACCGAGCTTTTTTTCGAGATCGTCGACATTGGTCCAGAACGCCACGGAATCTGCGGACGTGATCGCCTCCGTGCTTCCATTCGACATACTCATAAATGCAGCGCAAACGGGGAAACTCTTGTAACTCCCCATTCCGAACAGAGAGACAGAAGCGTTGCCCAGGTCATTGTACAGCGACGTGCCGTTTACCCAAGGCACACGCTTAGTTCCCTTCACCATGTCGATCGGAACGACCCGACCAGCAGATTCCCCGGAGGGAATGGTGAAAGACTTTGCCTTACCCACGATTACGAGGTTGCTGTAGAACGTGCTCGAAAGCCAATTCGTCAGCGTCCCCATCGTGCCATCACCTGGAATGGTGATGTGCGCGCGTGGAGTAGCGGCGTAGCGAGTGTTCAGAGAACACGAGCCGTCAGCGTTAACCTTGGCAGAATCCCTGACCGTGCCAGGACCGTTATCAGCGTAGATGTATCCTTGCGGAACATATTCGCCCATCGCGGTATTGACTACGATCTTGCGACACGTGATGGTCGCAGGCAGGACTGTGGTGGTGACTTCCACGGAATCCACTGCACCGAAACTGGAAGTTCCGATCAGCTTAATAACGTGGTTACCAACACCAAGGCCGAGAACGAGCTCAGGGCCGCAAGGCGCCAGAGTGTTATCGACCTTACAAGCCTTCGTAACGACGGCACCTTCTTTCGAAGACGTGGCCGAAACTTGTGCCACGAGACTGGCCATCGGGAAACTCTGATACCCCTGAATCGTAGATGCAGGAACAGAAGAGATGCTCAATGACAGTTTCTCCGTAGAAGGGGGCGGAGGAGGATTGACTATCCCAGTGTTACCACTAGGCTGTGTCGGACCTCCACCACAGGCGGAGAGGAAAACCACGGCCGCGCAAGCGACCGCATTGCGGAACTCTTGCGTGAACATGGGGAAACCTCATTGTTGATTGATTGTGATGTAAAAGGGCAACAAAGATACACCATAGATATGTAACTTTGTCTATGTTCAGCATACTCCTAAATATGCAAAAAGTCAATGTTTACAACAGGTGCATAACTTCAATATGTCTAAAAATAAGACTCAAGCTGGCCTTATTTTTGCGCTTACTGTCTTATCACTTGGCTTATCAATACAAGCATTCGCTGCTGCTGAGGTGAAATTGAAATATCAAGCTCTGTATTCCCCTTTTTACCCACGTATGTCATCATTGCGGGGTTTTTGTTACTTGACGCAACTGTGTATCCGTTTGCTTTTAGGTAAGACCCGTAAATTGAAAACAATTCTTCTTGCTGTTTAAGAGAGAAGTAAGAAACGTTTGTCACTTCAACATGTTTATCCGGGTATGAGAGTGTATTGGCGTCAATGATATTTGCTAGTTCAATCGGAGTATTGGTGGGAAAACCAGATGGTAATTTATTACTCGAAGAAATATCAGCCTTTGTTACCACAACATTTTGACTAGAAAACTTCTTGTTTTTTGTATTCAAAGGATGCATGGAAATATACACCAGGGAAACCGCGGCCAAGATGCCAAAGATAATCAAAAGAACTTTCTGTGTATGGTGTATCTTCATGTTATTTATTTATAATATTAATTTGAACTAGCGAAACCTTTCCATGAACAGAAATGATAACCGACACGGTTTGTTTTTCTTTTGTAGCCGCAATAATACCATTTGTTTTGTTTGTAGCATTGGTATCAATAACAAAACCATTTGCGGTAAAATAATCGGAATATATTTTCCATAATATGTCTTTCGTTGCGGCGGAAGTATACGAAACACTATCCTGTTTTATGTTCTCGTCTTTATAATCGACTGAGTAACTCTCGGTAATATTCGCTTTCTCAATAGGAAAATTATCCGGATAAGCTGAGGGAATATTTTTTGTTTCTTGCTGAGTAGCGAGCAAGTTATCTACCTCTACTTTTTTTGTTTCCACAATCTTTGGAGAGAGCTTGTTTAAATATATTCTCGAATTGAAATACATGTATCCGCCGACAAGCACCAAAACAAGAAGGAGTGCTGGAACAATGATTCGAGTTTCGTTTTTTTCTTGCATAGAATTTAATATAACTACAAAAAGTATATCATGACGACTTTTATAATCACTTCCCCTTCTGCGTAATTGTTGATAACTTTATAAGATGATAACAAAAAAATCCCAAAGTCTCTTTTGGAGATACACCGTGAACTTCTGGACCGTTTTACTCTTCATTATTATTATTCGCGATTTTATGCTTCGAGGAGCTTTGGAAAACCTATTGGGACCTGCCGCCGCTATCTATGTTGCTTCCCTTGCGGTATACAGCGCAGAAAAAGAGTTTGAACGATGGCAGGATTACCGAATCGGCAGACACCCGGGTGAAATATACGTTGTATTATGGACCCTTCTTCTGTTTGGGCTGTTTGTGGCAGATTACCTTCAAGGGAGCGATTACAAGATAAGCTCGGAGGTTATCTCGACGTATATCGTAGTACTCGGCATTCTCGCCCTTACCAAAAGATCTAAAAACCTTTTTATCGAAAAACATAATGTCTAAGCCATTTTCTATCATAAGTTGGAACGTAAATGGCATACGGGCAGTCTATAATAAAGGTATCTTCCTCCCCTTCATCGAAGAATATGCCCCGGATATTATTGCTCTCCAGGAAACTAAGGCTGAACAAGGACAAGCCGAGATCGATCTTTCGGCATATGAAGAGTACTGGAATTCATCTACCCGCAAAAAAGGATACAGCGGAACGGCCATATTCACCAAAATAAAGCCTCTCAAGGTTATTTTGGGTCTACCAGAGGCAACTGTGAAGAAATACAAGCTTAACGAAGATGGATACGGGGATCCAAACACAGAAGGGAGGGTCATTACTACCGAATTTGAAGATTTTTACCTTGTAAACTCATATACACCAAACTCAAAGCCGGATCTTTCCCGACTCCCCCTCCGGCACAAACAGTGGGACCCGGCCTTTTTAGAGTTTGTAACTTCCCTCGATAAAGAGAAGCCGGTTATTTTCACTGGTGACCTCAATGTTGCTCACACAGCAGACGATCTGGCCAATCCAAAAGCAAATGAAGGAGAACATGGTTTTACGAAAGAGGAACGCGAAGGTATAGATAACATTCTCAAGGCTGGTTTTGTAGATTCATTCAGAGCTTTTACCCAAGGTAACGGACACTATACATGGTGGAGTCATTTTGCCCATGCCCGAGAGAGAAATGTTGGCTGGAGAATAGATTATTTCTTTGTTTCCAAGCGTTTAATGCCAAAAGTAACTTCGGTTGAAATTCTCGATCATGTTTTAGGATCTGATCATTGCCCCGTGAAGCTCACGCTACAGATGTAATTATTGTCCTTTATAAAGGACACGAAAAGTTATCCCCACATTTAGTGTTTTCCTTTTGTCCTTTAGGAGTATACTGACTCCAGACGTTTCGAAGTGACTCTCTCCTCTCTGGGACAAAGCTACGTCAAAACATCTGCACCTTGAGTCAATCAATGAGTAGGTCATTTTATCGGGGATGGTACCATTCCCCATGAAAGAAGTTCTTGGTTAAGAATCGCCTGAGTCAAGATACACACTGTCGACACCTTTTATTTTTTGCGACTGTTGCACATCTTGCTCGCCTTTCCTTGGCTGAGCCTTACTTTCCCCGTCTGCCTTTTGCAGACAAAACCCAGCCACCCACATATCGCCATGTTCGGGTGGCTATTTGTATAAAAAATTATGCCTTTCTAGGACGTATCCCTTTATAAAATACATAACCTTCAAAATAACCTTTGTTTTAGCCAAAATTAAGAAACATTTGTCCTAAACTGTGGATAACTATGGGGAAACTGTGTATTAAAGACAGACATTTTGTGCCTCTGACTTTTAAAATGTCTATAATTTAAGCCATATTTTGATTTTATACGTTTCACGTGGTACGTTTTACCCATGTTATTCATGAAACTAGCCATTTTATAGGAAAGTAAGTACAAATAACCCAATTATTCAAATAAATGACGTTTCTTGTGTAACAAACAGAGAAGTTACGTATGTAACTTAAACAACTATCAACATTAGTTAAGTAAGCAGGGAACTGCTATCTGTTTAGTTACACAAGAAACATTTGTGCCCCCGGCAGGAATCGAACCCACATCACTTGTTCCGAAGACAAGTACTTTATCCATTAAGCTACGGGGGCAAGCGAGAATCAAAATCAATAAGACAAAACTTTCTATTCTCGAGTGCGGCCAGGGAGAATCGAACTCCCATCCTATCCTTGGCAAGGATATGTTCTACCACTAAACCATGGCCGCGTAGGAAGATAGTATCGTATTCTTGATAAAAAATCGAGAGGATTGGTAAAATGTCTCTTGCGTGCTAGGATATTTCTCTACGAGCTTAAGTTAAGCGGTAGAAATCGGGCTGTAGTATAGTGGTAGTATACTTGCTTTGGGAGCATGTGGTCTGGGTTCGATTCCCAGCAGCCCGACCAATTAGTTTGATTAGAAGATAGTATTCTGTTAAATTAGGACAACTGCGGGATTAGTTTAGTGGTAAAACAACAGTTTTCCAAACTGTGGTCGGGAGTTCGATTCCCCCATCCCGCACAATATTTTCTGAGGTTTCTTGCATAGCAGGCTATACTTAATCGTATGAAAACAACTCTTCCTATTCCTTCTGAAGTAGAAGAGATCTCGCATACCCTTACCAAAGCAGGGTTTGAAGCTTTTGTTGTAGGAGGATCTGTCCGTGATCTCTTGATTGGCAAAGCCCCCACAGACTGGGATCTTACCACCAACGCCACTCCTGAACAGATTCAGGCGCTTTTTCCTCACACCTTCTACGAAAATACGTATGGAACAGTTGGAGTGGTGAGTGACGATACGGAGGATCCGATTCTTAAGACAGTAGAAGTTACACCATACAGAATCGAATCGGGATACTCCGATTTTCGCAGACCAGACAAAGTTGAATGGGGGAATACTGTGGAGCAAGATCTGGCCCGTAGAGATTTCACTATGAACGCCATCGCGTATGATCTTGAAAACCAAGCAATAGTAGATCCATACGAAGGACAAGAAGACATTAAGAAGGGATTGATTAAAACGGTGGGGAAGCCGGAAGAAAGATTTGGAGAAGATGCGCTTCGTATCCTTCGTGCCGTACGATTGTCTTCAACGCTTAATTTCGCCATTGAAGCCGAAACCCAGCAAGCCATTATTGATAACGCTATTCTCTTAGAAAACATTTCCAAGGAAAGAATCCGGGATGAATTCATTAAGATCGTAATGTCTCCGAATCCAAGCGTTGCATTGGACCTTTCAGCCCGTCTTGGCGTTCTGCAGTACATTTCTCCAGAACTTTTGAAGGGAATTGGAATCGAACAGAATCAGGCGCATGCGTACACTGTCTGGGAACATCTCTTACGTTCATTGGATCATACTGCAAAAAAGAATTTTCCATTACATGTGCGTGTTGCAGCACTCTTTCACGACATCGCCAAACCTCATACGCGAAAATGGCTGAATAACCAGTGGACATTTTACGGACACGAAGTAGTTGGAGCAAAGATTGTGAAAAATGTATTGAACGATCTCAAGTTTCCGAAAGATATAATTGATAAAGTAACAAAATTGGTTCGCTGGCATATGTTTTTTTCAGACACAGAAGAGATCTCTCTTTCAGCTGTGCGCCGAATGGTTCGAAATGTCACTCCGGAGCTTATCTGGGACCTTATGGACGTCCGAGGAGCAGATAGAATTGGAACAGGCAGACCGAAGGAAGCTCCATACAGACTGCGCAAATATCATGCCATGATCGAAGAAGTTATGAGAGATCCTATTTCCGTTAAACAACTGAAAGTGAACGGGGAAGACATCATGAAACTGACAGACACGAAAGGCGGACCTCATATCGGTTTCATACTGGAAATTCTTCTTTCGGAAGTACTTGAAGATCCTTCTCTCAACACGAAGGAATACCTCGAACAGAAGGTGCGCGAGTTACACGCGCTTCCATTTGAAAAACTTTCTGAACTCGGCAAAGAGGCAAGAAACAAAAATGAAGATGAAGACGAGAGGGAAGTAGAAAAGATTAAGGGCAAACACGGCGTGCAATAAACAAAAAATTCCGATCATTCGGAATTTTTTGTAAGTGGAGAAACAGAGAAACTATTTTACTGCGTCTTTCAATGCTTTTGCTGCACGGAATTTTGGAACTCTCATTGAAGGAACTGAGATAGTTTCACCAGTTCGAGGATTTCGAGCCTGTCTTGCTGCGCGAACTTTAGTAGAAAAGATACCAAGTCCTGCAATTGAAACCTCACCGCCTTTCTTCAAAGAAGAAACGACGGAATCGATAACCACATCAACTACTTCTTCTGCTTGAACTTTTGTGCCGCCGAGCTTTGCGTGCACAGCTTCCACGATTGCTAGTTTGTTCATGATAATTCTGTATTAAACGGACTGATAAATGAATATCCTATAAAAATTATATAGGAAGCCATTTTTTAAGCAACAACTTGAACAATATCTAAAAGTGTTTTATCGTGCGAACTCGATTGCCCTATTTTCCCGGATAACGTTCACTTTGATTTCTCCAGGATACTTCAATTCACGTTCTATCTGAATAGCTATATCCCTAGCCATTTTTTTAGCTTCGAGGTCTGAAACCTTGTCTGGAGTAACGAATACTCTAATCTCTCTTCCTGCCTGAAGGGCGTATGCCTTCTCCACACCCGGCATATTTGTAGCTATAGATTCGAGATCTTCGAGGCGTTTGAGGTAGTGTTCCACAGTGTCCCGGCGTGCACCCGGTCTTCCTCCTGAGATAGCGTCTGCTGTCTGCACAATAATGGATTCGATGGTTTCATAAGGATATTCTCCGTGATGCGCCTGCATGGCTTTGATGACATCTTCTGAAACATTAAATTTTTGAAGAATTCTGCGTCCGATTTCAACATGAGTTCCAGCCACTTCGTGATCCAAGGCTTTGCCGATGTCGTGCAGAAGCGCTCCAGCTTTGGCAATTTGTACGTTTGCGCCCAGTTCTTCTGCAAGCATGCCGGCGAGGTGGGTCATCTCGACTGAGTGGGCAAGCACATTTTGCCCATACGATGTACGGAAATGGAGTCTGCCAAGTATTGCAAGAAGTTTTGGGTCAAGGTTATACACTCCGCATTCATATGCAGCAGCTTCGCCTTTTTCTTTGATAATTTTATTTGTTTCTGCCTTGGCTTTATCTACAAATTCTTCAATCTTGGCTGGTTGAATGCGTCCATCTGCAATTAAATTCTCGAGAGCAAGCTTTGCAACAGCGCGGCGTACGGGATCAAATGAAGAGAGGGTGATGGCTCCGGGAGTATCGTCGACAATCACTTCAATGCCTGTGGCGCGTTCGAACGCTTTGATATTTCGTCCTTCTTTACCAATGATCTTACCCTTCAGTTCATCTGAAGGAAGGGGAATGGTGGTGGCCATAATCTCTCCGGAAACCGAAGAGGCTAATCTTTGGATGGTGGTGGCGAGAATAGCTCGAGCTTTTTCATTTAATTTATCTTCTCCAAGGGTTTCAAGCTTTTGTATGCGGATTAACATATCTTCTTCGGATTCGCTTTCAATCTGATGCAACAGTTCTTCCTTAGCTTCTGTAGGAGAAAGACCTGCTACTTTTGAAAGTTCTGTTTGCCGAAGAGTGATCAAATTATCCGCTTTTTCTTTGATAGCTTTAATTTCTACAACCTTTTCTTTGATGTATTCCGCTTCTTTATCTATATCTACCTGACGATTATCTAAAAATTCCTCTTTTTTCACCAAACGATCTTCCGTCTTCTTGGTGCGATCTTCTCTTTCGCGTATCAATTTATCTGCTTTCTCCAATACTTCTGTTGCCTTGCGTTCAGCTTCAGAAACAACTTCCTGGGCTTCTTCTTTGGCTCGAAGCTCCATTTGTTTGATATCCAGCTCCATAGAACCCTTCTTTCCGAGGGCAATGATGAGGCGCAGCAAATAACCGAAGCCGGTACCAGCGGCTGCGGCAAGCAATACAAGCAAAAAGGCTAATTTCAGAGACATATTGGAGGTTTGTCAGCCGTTACGGTAGTTCGGGAATCGGACGTGTCGGGAGGGTTTCAGTAAAATTCTTTAACGAGTGAACATTTAGAGAGTATCGTATTTATATGACTTTGTCTATAATTCCGTATTTTTTGGCCTCTGGAGCATCCATAAAGTAGTCTCTATCAACGTCTTTTTCGATTTTAGCGATAGGCTGGCCGGTGGCATCTGCCATCATTTTAATCAATTTATGCTTGGTTTTGATGATCCAGTCTGCTTGGATGGCGATATCTGAAGCTTGTCCCTGGGCACCGCCGAGAGGCTGGTGGATCATCACTTCAGCATTGGGAAGGGCGAATCGCTTGCCTTTCTTTCCAGCCGCAAGGAGCCATGCCCCGCCGGAAGCTGCTAAACCTACGCAAACCGTAGAAACATCCGGTTTGATGTGGTTCATGGTATCGATCATGGCTAAGGTGGATGTGACGGAACCTCCGGGGGAGTTTATATAAAGGGAAATATCCTTCTTTGCATCTTCTGACTGAAGGAAAAGAAGCTGGGCGATAACAATATTGGCAACATCGTCATCAATGGGACCGGTAAGGAAAATAATACGTTCCTTGAGAAGGCGAGAGTAAATATCATAGGCTCGTTCGCCGTTCTGGGATTTCTCTATAACTGTTGGGATAAGGTAACTCATGCGGGTACTATATACAAAACTGCCTTGGGAATCAAATACAGAAGGGAACTATGCTTTTCGGTCTTGTTCTATGTCGAGTGCGGCAATTTCTCTATCAATGGCAGCGAGTCGTTTTTCGAGTTCTGGGATTTTTGATTCATTTATTGCATCTTCACTCTGAACATTCAGAGAATTAACAATGCTTTTAATTTCATTAGTAAGTCCAAGAGACTCAAGCATAAGCTTGTCTCTTTGGATTAATTCATGCGACGCTTCTTGAACAAAAGGTTTTTCTGACATGTGTTTATTATATATAAAAAATCCCCTCTATGAAAGCAGGGAATCGAAAACCGTTTTGCACTCCTTGCAATGATCAAGGTGAAACTGCTGATACTCGAGTAGAGGTTCATCCCTCATTTCTTCGAACTGATCCTTTGAAAAACAGGGACGTTTGTCGAGATAAGTTCCGCCAGGAATGACTAATCTGGCGGTTGAGCGGCGTGAACGTGCAACAGCATCTACAAGCAACTTTCGTTGGGTCACGTAATATCCAGGGAACAGGGTCTTTCCAAATTATATGTTATTTATTTCCTTCCAAGAACTTGAAAACCTGCTCATTGCGTAGGATGGTGTAAACATAGATGCGGGCACTGAGAGGATCGGCATCTGGATAATGCGAAATAATGTGGGCAGTTTCTTTTTCCAATTCTTCAACCGAAGGTTCTATCTTTTCAGCTTGTGCAATACGACTCACAATAAGTTCGGACTTCGCCCTATCAAGCGCCTTGTCTTTCCAGTCTGCTTCGATATCCGCTTCCGTTTTCTTTATCTCTTTCAAGTATGCGTCCCATTGCATTCCAGCGCGGAGAACATCGTCTTTAAACTGTCCCATCATTTTTTGAAGTTCGGCATCCACCAATACTTTCGGAACGGAAATGGTTGTTTGTTTAATGAGTTCGTTGATAATCGTCAGACGCTTCTTTTCCTTAGCGCGGAATTCTTTTTCTTTCGATAGGTTCTCTTTGATCTTGGTTTCAACCGTCTCTCCTTCGGCGAGATCAACATTTATCTCTCTGCCTTCAATTTCTTTCTTCACATCCTCGATTTCTTTTTCTGTCACTTCCAAATCTTCTGAAGCGCTCATAGCATCAGCTGAAATCTTTTTGTAATCGGGGAGATCGAACACGGGTTCAACCGCAGTGGTGACCTTGAATTCGAGGGGAGTGCCGGGAACCAGTTTTGTAATAGCGATCATCGGACGGCCTATGGCCGCCACTTTTGCTTCTTCAACAATTGAAGAATATTCGCGTCCGAGAGCAATCTCTGCGGCTTCTTCGAGGATGCTCATTTCACCCAATTTCTTCACCAACACATCTTCAGGAATGTGTCCTGATCTGAATCCGGGAATCGAGACCTTATTGTTCAGTTCTTTAATCGCTTCGGCTCGGCAGGTGTTTAAATACTCTACAGTAATAGATCCGGTGATTTCCGCCTGGGAATCTGGTAGGGAAGAAGACTTTATATTGGTGAAATGTTTTGACATGAGGAGAGTCTAAAGAAAGTAGAAAATAAAAGCAACCCATTATGGGTTGCTTTTATAATTTCACATTTGTGTAATTTTTTACGAAGCGTTTATCGTTCCGTCGACGGTGGTGGTATCTGTTGAATTAAGATCTGCTTCGATTGAACTCGTGTCATCTGAAGAAGACACATTATTAATGCCGGAAGTGACGTCAGTTGAAGTGGCATACGGATCGAGAGCGTTTGAAGCGGATCTTTCGTGCCAGAAATACAATCCTCCGAGAACGATTACCGCGAGGATGATGATAGTGGCGATAACAGGACCGACGGAACCTTCTTCATTCATTGGGTGTATGTTTTGATTTTCCATTGTAGTGAACGATGATTATTAATTTGATGAAGTGCTGGTAGCGGTACCCTTAACTTTTTTCTCCAGATCTCGAACTACTCTCAAAGCCTTCTCAAGATTTTGTCGTGCCGAAGTTAAGCCTTCGCGTGCAGCTTTTGCTTCGGTTTGAGCAATCTTGAAATTTGCAGCCTGAGTGGTTGTTGAGCCGGTGAGATCGAGGGCGCTGAGAGTTGCGACGTGAGCACGAACCGAAACAAGGTCGGTCTTGGCAAGATTAACGTCCGCGCGCGCTTCGGTGGTAACTATTCCGGAAGCTTCAAATTTAGCTAGTCGGGATTCAATTCTCGAAATAATATTCTCCAATCGGCCGATAGTGGCATTTAATACTGTGACCGCCATTTCTTGTCTGCCTTTCGCTTCACCAGATTTGAATTCCACTTTCACTTGGTGAAGTTCGTCTTTTAATGCTTCTTTGGATTCCTTCGCTTTTTCTCTGACTTCTTTCACATTTTCTTTTTTCTGTTCGAGTACTTTTTTAATTTCAGTTCGTACCGTGTTTGTTGCATTAGCATGAACCTCCGTCTTTTCTCGAAGGTTGCCTTCAAGGGCCAAAGCGGGAGTGGCGACGCTCGCAAGAATAAGAATTGCTCCTAGGGTGTGTATGTGTTTCATAATGATATTTCGTTATTTTTGAACCTTCTTATTATAACAAAATACGGAAGCGACCGCTTCCGTATTTTGTGTTTCACTGATTAATACAATTTATGCCTTTGGGTATTTGTTCTTATAGAGAGCAAGTCCTTCTTCAAACGAAGCACTCGCTTCTTTTGCATCTCCGACACCGTTTATGCTTACTTCTTTGTTTTGAAGATTTTTGTATGTCAGAAAGAAGTGTTCTATCTCGCGAAGCGTGTGTGGGTTAACATCGTTCTTGTCTTTCACAAGATTGAAACGAGGATCTTCGACTGGAACTCCGATAATCTTAGCGTCACCTTCTCCTGCATCAATCATGTGCATGATGGCAACGGGACGAACTTGAACCAAGATCCCAGGAACCAGGGAATATGTGGTGAGGACTACGACATCCAACGGATCTCCGTCATGCCAGAGAGATTGCGGAACGAATCCATAATCAAACGGGTAATCTTGCCCGGTGTGCATCACGCGGTCGAGCGCGATCAGTCCGGTTTTTTTATCAATCTCGTATTTGTTTTTTGATCCCTTGTTGATTTCGATAATCACGTTCATGGAATCTTTTGTTCCGGGATCAATGTCGTGCCAGAGGTTCATTGTAATTGGAAATTAATAGTAATAATTACGCAGTAACTTCAGGCGCTTCTGCTGTTGCAAGCTCTTCACCTTGGACTGATTGAATATCAATTTTCCAGCCGGTAAGTTTTGCGGCAAGACGAACGTTCTGTCCGCCTTTTCCAATTGCGAGAGATTGCTGATCTTCGCTAACGTGAACGCGGGCAGTGTGAGATTCTTCATCGAGTTCGATCTTCGAAACTTTTGCAGGCTGCAATGCTTCTTCGATAAATTTCTTTGGATCTTCGTTCCATTCGATGACGTCGATTTTTTCTCCGCGAATTTCAGACATCACAGTTGAAACTCGAACTCCGCGTTGACCGACGAGTGCGCCGACTGGATCGATATGGGAGTCAGTGGCAAATCCTGCGATCTTTGAACGGTATCCCGCTTCTCGCGCAACTGCTTTGATAATCACGCTTCCGTTCTGCAGTTCCGGAGCCTCGGCTTCAAAAAGTTTCACTAAGAATTGTGGATGAGATCGGGAGAGTCTGAGGAACACTCCGCGTGGAGATTCTTCTACACGGTAGAGATATGCTCGAACGCGTTCGCCTTGATTGAATCGTTCACCGGGAATTTGCTCTTCATATGGAAGAAGTCCAGTTGCGCGATTCATATCGACAAAGATATTTCCTCGTTCAACACGCTGAACGGTTCCGTTAACGATTTCTCCTTCGCGCGCGCCGAATTCGCTGACGAGTGAAACTTTTTCTGCTTCACGAATCTTTTGCATGATGACCTGCTTTGCAGTCTGGGCGGCGATGCGACCGTAGTCTCCTTTGGATTCGATGGGGAAGACAATTTCGTCATCTACCTTTGCATCTCTTTTTATTTTCTTCGCGTCGTCAACGAGAATGTGGTGTTCTGGATTATAGAGAACACGAGTGTCTGCTTCCGCTTCCGCCTTTTCTGGATTTTCATTCGCTTCGTTTTCGAGTCTTTCAGCTTCATCTTCGAAGATGACACGAGTGTTGTCTACCACTTCCTTTACTTGGAAGAAGTTTGTTTCACCGGTTTTGATATCAAAAGTGGTACGGATGATTTGTCCGCGCTTACCGTATTCTTTTTTATATGCAGTGGCGAGGGCGGCTTCAATAGCTTCGACGATTTTTTCACGAGGAATACCGCGCACTTCTTCGAGTTCACTGAGGACGGAATTGATTACTTTGAGGTCAAACATATATGGTTTGTATTAGGCGAATGCGGTCCTAGTAACGAAACGAGTCCGCCGTGTGGCGAACTCGCGAGTGACCGTATTACCTAGATATTATATCAACTAGATTGGGAATTTGTCAAATAAAAAACCCGCAAGCGGCTAGGACTCTGTTGCGGGAGTGGATGCAGACTTTATACACTCTTCAATCACATGACAAGCTTCTTCAACACTTAAGTGAAGAGAAACTTCCTCATCAAAAATTGCAGACGGGGAAAGCTTGTCTTCCTGAAGATAGGTAAGACCCGCCTTCAAGGTACAGATGAGTGTTTCTCGACAAATCTTCTCGATTCGTTCTTGAAATTCAAAAAATGTTCTGGGCGATCCGGGGAAGTCGGGACCGAGGTTGTAAAGCTCGGTATAAAGAGACACAAGATCAACTCCAATGTTGTCCGCGAGCGAGACAGGATCAAAATGATGATGAAGCTTCTTTTCATCATCATTTTCACTCTGTTTCAATTCAAGAACACAAAGACTCACACATCCGTTGCAGATATACACCTTCGGACCGGAAAGCAGTTTTTTGACCTGATCTAAGGTTTTACCACAGAAGCTGCAGCTGAGCATGGGAGCCTCGAGAGTTGGGGTTCTAAGCTTAGACTATGCTCATATAAATAATTGTCAAAGCTTATTTCCTCCTCGAATGAAACTTCTTATGCGTATCTCTTAAAGCCTTATCTGTCACATGAGTATAGATCTGGGTAGTAGAAATGTTGGCATGTCCGAGCAACATTTGAACCGAACGAAGATCTGCGCCATTTGAAAGCAGATCTGTAGCAAACATGTGCCGAACAACGTGCGGGGTCACTTTCTTGGAAATTCCCGCCTTAATAGCATAGTGTTTGATAATTCTCTGAATTGAACGGGGTGTAAGCCTGTTATCTGAATTCTTTTTATTCTTTGCCTCTTGCAACTGTTTAGGGGCATCTACCTGTACAAACAGAGCCTCATCCATATCTTTTCTCTTTTTCAAATAGGCTTTGATAGAATCCCTGGCTTCGTCTGATAGAAAGACCACTCGAACCTTTTCTCCTTTTCCACGAATTGAGAACTCTTCTGAATTAAGGTTGAGATCCCGGGAGAGGGAACAGAGTTCGGAAACACGAAGTCCTGTAGAGAAAAGAAGCTCGAGTATAGCCTTATCTCGCGCTCCGCGAAGAGTTGTTGTATCTGGAGCATCTAAAAGACGGTTCAATTCTTCTTTGGTGATGAGATCAATGTGCCTTTCCCCAACTTTAGCCAGTTCAATCACTTCAGGGGAGAGAACCTTTACTCCACGCTTGGCCATATACTTAAGGAAAGCCCGAATAGCGATGAGGTAATAGTTCTGAGTCTTCTTCTTCATAGGAGAGATATCTTCCTTTCGGTTCTTGCCTTTGCCAATCATCTGTCTATTAAGCCAGAGCCTGAAGTCTCTAACATCTCCTTCGGTGATGTCTCCCGGTTTCTTCAACTTCGATTCTCTTATGAAGACATCGAGATAATGTCTGTAGTTTTCACTTGTTTTCAGGCTTCGGCCCTTTTCTATCTCTATATAAGAGAGGAAATCGAGCTTGTACCGTTCAAGTTCTGAAATAGAGGTCATGTCGCACAACAGTATACCATTCCTTGCAATTATTTGGCTTATATGCTATCGTTTCTCCATGATTTCAAAGACCAGAAAGCAAAAAATCATTAAAGAAGTGCAGCTTCACCCAACAGATTCGGGTTCTGCACACGTGCAAATTTCAATACTTACGAAGCGAATCGAAGAGTTGGCAAGCCATCTCAAGAAAAACGCTAAGGATAATCATTCCCGCAGGGGACTTTTAGCCATGGTCGCAGACAGACAGGCTCATATGAAATATCTTGAAAAGAAAGATCCTAAGGGATTTGCAGCACTCAACAAAAAGCTTGGTCTCAAGAAGTCAGCTTAATAGCTACTTAGTTTTTCATGACAGTCATCAAACACAAGGCCCAGCGAGTCGGCATTTTTATAGACACGCAAAATATTTATCACAGCGCTAAGAATTTGTATCACGCAAAAGCAAACTTCGGCGCCATTATCAAAGAAGCTCTCGGATCCCGTATCCTCGTTCGTGCCATTGCATACGTAGCCACTACAGAAGGAGGCGAAGAGAGAGGATTCTTCGGTGCTCTTGAAAAAGCCGGTATCGAAACACGAACCAAACCTCTTCAGATCTTTGCCGGAGGCGCCAAGAAAGCAAACTGGGACATCGACATGGCCATGGATGCAGTAAAGCTCGCTCCTAAACTCGACACCATTATTCTTGTCACCGGAGACGGAGACTTTGAATCATTGATCGAATATCTTCAGAACACTCACGGCATTCAGGTTGAAGTTGTTTCATTTAGGAAATCTTCATCTTCAAAACTGGTTGAAGTTGCGGACGACTTCCTTGATCTCGACCAAAATCCTAAAAAATATCTCCTCAACACAGATCGTCCACGCGATTCGCGTGAGCGAATGCCCAAGGTAGTGTTAGAATAAGTGCATGCCTCCAGAAGAAGTACCTCAACCAACAACTCCGGAACCAATTGTTCCTCCTGCAACTCAACCTTCTCCTCTTAAACAGATCCGCACATACCAAGGCGACATCGCCGAAGCGTTGAAGAATCAGCAGGAATCTGTAGTTTCCATACAAAGAAAAGAGCAGGCGAGAACAGCTCGTGCAACTGAAGTTGCACCGGACGAAACTCCCGAAGAACATTCTTCTCGCATGAAAGCGATTGGAATGTTTTTTGGCATTATTATTCTTCTCATCGCCGGAGGAGCCGGGGGATGGTTTGCATATACTCAATACAAAGTTAAAACTGCATTGCCAGTGGTAGACATAGCGCCAAATGCTTTTATTTCCCCAAATGAAACTGAAACTGTTCAGGGACTTTCTTTAAATAGGGATGCACTCATTGAAAAACTTTCAGATAGCCGAAGAGTAGAAACAAAAACGGGCAGCATCAAACACTTTGATATCAAAACCGGCACTGCAGACAACACAGCCCTTCTTCCCACTGAAACTTTCCTAAGCTTAATTAACAGTTCGGCGCCAAAGAGCTTGGTTCGAGCCTTTAATCCATTGTTCATGCTTGGAACTCTTGGCGGACAACCTTCAGCTCATACGTTTCTTATCATTAAACTCGACTCGTATGACAACGCATATCCCGGCATGCTTGCATGGGAAGCGACGATGAAAGAAGATCTCCTTCCTCTCTTTGCAACCACTACGGATATCGCTCTTGCAGAGCCAACATTCAAAGATCTTACCCTACAGAATAAGAATGTCCGCGTACTCCGTAACGCAAGCAGCACTTCGCTCCTTTTATACACATTCTTCAACAACTCGGTAGTTGTTATCACCGACACGGAAGATACTTTAAAGGCTTTATTGAGCCGTCTTTCCTCACAACAGTTATCCCGTTAGGCAACTCGCGCAATCTGAATCATTTGGTATACTACGGACATGGCTATCAACACGGAACACTTCAAACAGAAGCTGGAATTAGAAAAAAAAGCTTTGGAAGCAGAGCTTGTAAAAGTTGGTCGAAAAAATCCGGACAATCCTTCAGATTGGGAAGCAGTTCCTTCAGAACGAGACGTTTCGCAAGCAGATGAAAACACTGTTGCGGATGGCATCACCGAATACGAAGAGAACAATGCCATCTTGAATACTCTCGAATCGCGATACAAAGATATTCGCAGCGGACTCGATAAAATCGCCAAAGGCGTATACGGAACATGCCAGGTATGCAAAAAAGAAATCGAAGAAGAGAGACTCGAAGCAAATCCCGCTGCACGTACGTGCATGGAACACATGAATTAAGATTTGAATTTTTTGTTTAACTAAAAGATCGCATTAATGCGATCTTTTATATTTATTGCAAAATAGATGAGTGGCGGCTAGTATGGATTTAGATGCACTCCCTCTAGCCAAGGACGCCATGCGCCTTCCAATCTTCGGCCTCATTCTTTGTCTCAGTTGCGCAATACTTCGACCTCCAATTTCCTCCCAGAGAGCGTCTCCCTTTACTGGATGCTGGAAGGGGATCGAAGACTCTCCGGCACTCGCCAAACCTTTTGTTCTCGATTCCCGGAATCGCAGCGCGAGTCCGAAGGGTCAGGACAGCTATATGGTGTGGAGCGAGAGAGGAGACACACTCCTCATCACGAACGTATCGGGAAGATGGGATCCCGACGTGAATCATTTCGAGTGGTATGCAACTGCCACCATTCGAGCCAGGTTCACCTCTTCCGATACACTGAAAGGAACGGTGGAGGTAGAGACACACGAGTCCGAATACAGGAAAGATCCTGCAACGCTCGTACGCTGTAAATAACATCGCTTAGAGAATATTTCTCTGGCGATTTTTTATTTAGAAAGGATTCGTCGCACCTCGGACTTCGAAGTGAAGATGGGGACCGGTAGATTTACCAGAGTTACCGAGCGCACCGATAACCTGTCCCTGGGAAACAGCTTGCCCGACGACAACATCGTTTCGGCTCAAGTGTCCGTACAATGTCTGAGTTCCGTTACCGTGGCTGATCACAACATACGATCCGTATCCTCCGTTATATCCGCTCGATTTGGAGATAATAACCTTTCCGGCAGCAGACGCCATAACGGGCGTACCGATCGAGTTCGCAAGGTCCACTCCGTTGTGTCCGTGGATTCCCTGGGTTTTTCTTCCTCCATTGATTGGGCGCATGTAATAACCGGAATAGCTTGGTGTAGCAGAACCGCCAGATTTCACAGGAACTGAGGTGATTTCTCCATCGGGAACAAGGACGATATCTCCAACGGTAAGGGTGCTGCTGATGGTCAGATCGTTATACGCGAGAATATCATCGAGATCTGCCTTGTATTTAGCAGCGATAGATTTAATGGTGTCTCCTTTCTTAACCGTGTGCTTCACACCGGTAATAGGCAAGATAACGAGTTCGTCTCCTTCAGCCACTTTTCCTCCTTTTATATTGTTGGCCCAGAGAATAGTGTTGGTTGAAACTCCGAACATCTTAGCGATAGAAGCAAGAGTGTCTCCTTTGCGTACAACATATACGCTAATCTCTCCAGTTCCAGAGGCTCCTACGTCTAGATAGGTCTGAGTAATATCTCCGTCTGAAGTGAGGGCGGTGTTGTCTACAATAGCCAGTTTGGGCTGCAGTTTTACAGGTTCGCTGTTTAAATGGGCTTCGAGGAGGCTCATCGTCTGGGAATTTTTAGCTTCAACCACTTCAGGGGTACGGGAAACCTTGATTCCTTGGTTTCGCGCATGGGCATATGCAGGAATAGATACAATTACAAAAAGGGTGAGCAAGAGAGTTGCTCGGACAGTCTTAGACACATATGGATGCTGTTTTGCAAAGACGCTAAAACGAGAGAGAACCTTTCTTTGCTTGCGTTTGGTAGAAATAAAATCGGGTTAAACCTATAGATTCCAGCCGTTTCCGAGAGGCAATAATTATACCATCTACACCTATACGCACAAGGTAAAAGTGTGGTGCTATAAAGGCTCTGCAGAGCCAAAATATGGCTAAAAACAAGTATGGTATAGTTATCGGACGTATGAATTCTGATCCTTTATCAACACTGAATGAAATGCA
>JAQBQW010000012.1 GCA_028286805.1 Parcubacteria group bacterium
AGTTCCGGATGCTCCCGTACCGGATACAACAGGATCAGAACAAGCAGCTTTGCTCTTTGCCGCCCATCCATCCCTGGGACTCCTGGCTTCTGTTATCGGGCTCCTCATCATATTCGGCGCGTTTGTAGTTCTTATCAAAAGATAATGGATACTAAAAAAACAATTGTATTCGGAGGAGGATGCTTTTGGTGCACCGAAGCGGTCTTCAAGATGATTAAAGGAGTGATATCCGTCACTCCGGGATATTCGGGCGGCACCGTTAAGAATCCAACATATGAACAAGTATCGAGCGGAACTACCGGCCACGCAGAAGCGGTGAAAATAGAATACGACTCCGCTCTCGTTTCACTCGAAAGTCTCCTGACCGTATTCTTTGGCAGCCATGACCCTACAACTCTGAACAGACAGGGAGCAGATGTCGGAACGCAGTACAGATCTATTGTGTTCTATGCTTCTGAAGATCAAAAGGAAATTATCGAAACATTTATCAAAGGGATCAACTCTTCAAATTCGATGGGTGCGCCGGTAGTGACGGAAGTGGTTCCTCTGGATACATTCTATGAAGCGGAAGATTACCACAAAGATTATTTTGCCAAGCACCCGGGAAATCCATATTGCGAAGTGGTGATCAATCCAAAACTGGAAAAGGTGCAGAAAGAATACGCCGACCTATTGAATACGCTCTACTCCTGATTTTCTCCGTATATTCGTGCTGCTCGATCTGAAAGCCCGACGATTCGCCCGTACATAATGCCTGCGATCAGAGCAAAGCTCGTGGCGATAACGGCCGAGCCGTTAATAAAGTAGCTGACAATCTCTTCCTTAAACAATTCGAGTATTCCCGAAAGAACCAAAATAATAATTCCATATTTGTCCCATCTGGTGACAACCTCTTCAGTCTCTTCATTCCAGGAAATATGAAAAGCTTTGGCCACAAATTTTCCAAACCATATTCCCACCGCGATTGCCACCAACGGATACAATGCGAAGACATGGTCTTCCACTACGTGAGAGAGAGCCAGGCCGACTTCGGCGATAACCAGGACGAAATAAAACCATAATCTTAGCCGTAATCCTTTATGCAGAGCATTTTTCATCAATATAGTATAAAATACTCTTCACTTTTCTCCTATGAACATTTTACGAGACAAAATATTTGCAATAGTGGATGTCGAAACGACCGGAACCAGTCCGACCTTTGACCGTTGTATTGAATTGGGGATCATTCGAGTGGAAAACGGACTGGTAACGGAACGGTTTCAGACTCTTCTGGATCCGCAAAAGAATCTTCCTTCCTCTATTACCACCATCACCGGCATTCAAGCCGAGGATCTGCTGGGTGCTCCTTTATTTGAAGATGTTTCAGATAAGGTTTCCGAACTTCTGGAGGGTGCGGTATTTGTGGCGCATAACGCCCGGTTCGATTATTCGTTTATGAAGAACGAATTTAAACGGGTTGGAAAGACATATAGCGCGAAGAATCTGTGCACCGTTCGGTTGTCTCGAAAACTCTTTCCCGGACACAAGAAACATGATCTCTCCACACTCATCGAGCGATTCGGATTCGAATGCGAGAATCGCCACCGGGCTCTGGATGATGCGGAAGTGTTGTGGAGTTTTCTTGAAAAAATGGATATGGAGAGGGGAATGGAATTGGAAAAAAGCATTGCCGAACTTTTAAAAGAAAATACTCTTCCGCAGTTTTTGGACGAAACGTCTATCCGCGTATTACCCGAAGGACCCGGAGTATATGTCTTCTATGGCCCGGAGGATGAAATTCTCTATATTGGGAAATCCAAGAATGTGCGGTATCGAGTGCTTTCGCATTTCTCGAATGACCACGCCACCGCCAAGGAAATGCATCTTTGCCAGCAGACGGTGCGGGTGTATGGAATTCAGACCGCGGGAGAACTATCTGCTCTTTTGCTTGAGTCCCGGATGATCAAAGAGCATTCTCCCTTATACAACAGATTACTGCGAAGAACGCACGAATTGGTGGTAGCCAGAAAAACCTTGGACAAAGGATATGAAAGGATCGAACTCGAACGAATCAAGGGAATCGAGGCTTCTGAATATTCGAATATACTGGGAATCTTTAAAAATGTTCGCCAGGCCAAAGAGTTTTTAAAAAGCGCGCAGGACGAGCATTCCTTGTGTCCGAAACTTCTCGGATTGGAAACGGGCAAGGGCGCATGCTTCTATTCCCAGCTGCAGAAATGTTTGGGTGCGTGTACCGGAAAAGAAGCATCAAAAGAATACAATATCCGTTTGAAACTGGCTTTTAAAACCCGAAGAATGAAAGCCTGGCCATTTTCAGGACCCGTGCTTATTGAAGAAAAAATAGATGATGAACGGAAGCATTCGTTTATCTTGGATAACTGGTGTTTGTTGAAAGACATTGAAACCACTGAGGATGACACGGTTGAAAGAGTCCATTCCGCCTCTTTCGATTATGACAGCTACAAAATATTTGTCCGGTATATAAAAGATCCGCTGTACAGGAAGACGATTACCCCGCTCTCCAGAGCCGTATTGAGCTCCTTAATGTATGAAGAAGAGATGGTAGTAATAGAGTAATTCACACGTCTCTATATACGGGGCACCATTATAGGTTTAACATACAACTATGGCAGACGATCCACGAGATGATCAGATGGCAGCCAAGGAAGAAGAAGAAACCGCTCAACGCGAAGCACAAGAGGCGAGCGAACGGGCAGCAGACGCAGCTGAACGTGCGGCAGAAGCAGCCCGAGCAGATGCAGACAAAGCCCGTGAAGCGGCAGAAAGTTAATTTAAGAAAGCGCCCACTCTTGTGAGCGCTTTCTACGCACATTAGCAGGTAACCACTACGACCATGAACATCAACATCAAAGCCACGGGCATAGAATTAACCGATGCAATAACCGAATACGTATACAAGAAAATCGGAGCGGTCGAGAAATTGATTCCCAAAGGTGCGGCAATTCAGGTCGAAGTGGGCAAGACAACAAACCACCACAAACACGGTTCTATTTTTAAAGGGGAAGTTCGTATTACCGGAGACGGCATGAATATGTATGCGGTCAAGGAGGCGGAAGATTTATATTCAGCTATCGATATGGTTGAAGGTGAAGTGAGAAGAGAGCTCCTTCATGTGAAAGGCAAGAATTTTAAAATGTTGCGGGATGGACAGAAAACGATTAAGAATATGATGAAAGGGTTTCCTTGGATGGGGAAGAAGAAGCTTTAATTAGATCCCTTGACAATAGGGAATACAAAGGTATAGACTAATTACGAAGTCGGTTAGTCTCATTTTGATCGGCTTCCGGTGGCTTATTGCACCGTGGTGGGAGTACCTTTTTTAGCCGAAAGGATTTGAGATTGTGAAGATGAGACCTTCATAATTAAAAATTCTGGTAAATGCGGTAGCCTTGCCGCCTGACGGACTCGACCTTGAGCCGATCCGTCTGACCCATTCATAAGGAGAGTGCCTAAAAACGGTACCTTCTCGCCGCCCATTTTCTCTGGCGATGAACGGGTAGGTAATTTCGTAAGGATTGCCCGCTCTTCTTCAGGTGGAGTAGAAATTAGAGTATTATCCACGGGCCCGTGGATAATACGCGACGTCTCGAATCATGTCGTCAACTAATTTTTATTTCATCTCGCTCTTTCCTGGTTCGGTTTATTTTATTCCGACCATTCAAAATAAGCGCTCCCTACGGGTGAGCGCTTTCTCTTTATATATTATTTATTCCCTCTCAGATAATCTGCATATTTCATCTCGCTCTTCCCCGGTGGAATCACCATATCAATCACGAGTTCGTTATTCTCAATATGAGCCGAGGTAATGATCAAATCTCCTTTTCGTGCACGGGGCCAGACGTCATACGCTCGAATTTTGCGTAAAGCCATTTCGGGAGTGTCGTTTGAAATATCCGCATCTTCTTTTTTAATCTTGCCCGAACGCGTTGCAAGAGATTCGCCTTGAACATTATACTGAGCGCTGCCATCTGCAATTGAATGAATCGCTGTCACAAGCATTCCTTTTGCCATTTCATTCAATCTGGATCTGAGGGAAGAAGTTCCTTCGTTTTCTTGAATCTCCAGGGTGTCTTCGAGGATCACATCTCCCGCATCCAACTTGAATACCATTCTCTGAATGGAAACTCCCGTGGCTGTTTCTCCGGCTAGAATTGCAGATTCAACCGGAGAAGCCCCTCTGTACTTTGGCAACAAGGAATAATGCACATTCACCATTCCCAAGCGAGGAATATCTAAGAGTGCCTGGGGAAGTATTTTTCCGTATGCCACCACCACCCCTAAATCAATATTCATCTCCTTAAATACTTTTAAAAAATCCTCATCTATTTTTTCAGGCTGAAGCACCGGAATATTTCTTTCCTCTGCCCAGAGTTTTGGAGCGGGAGATGTCAAAACCATCTTTCTTCCTTTTGGCCTGTCTGGTCCGGTAACAATAACTTTTGGAATTATGTGAGCCTGCTCGAGTTCATTCAAAATGGGGAGGGTAAGGTCCGGGGTGCCAAAGAACGCTATGTTTAAAGAGTTATTCATTTTCGGGAGTTGGGGGATGGTCTTCGATATTCTCCGCTTTGTCTATAAAAAGAATTCCTTCAAGGTGATCCATCTCGTGCTGGAAAATTTGCGCCAAAAGGCCTTTGGCATTTTCTTCGAATATGTTTCCTTGTTCGTCTTGTGCGCGAATGGTGGCCTTGTCGCTTCGTTCAACCAATCCGTATAACCAGCGGACAGACAGGCATCCTTCATCCATCTTCTTCTTTTTCTTCGAAAGCTTGAAGAATGTGGGATTGATATACACGGTGTCTGTCACCGGAGCAGTTTCTTCTTCGGTGCCCTTCTTCCGCCTTTTGTTTCTAATGGTCTGGAGCAGTTCTCCGTTGGTCATAAAAATGCGGAGACTCTCGCCGATTTGCGGAGCGGCAATGGCCACCCCGTCTTCTTCTTCGTGCAGGGCGATTTTCATGCGTCGAATAACGTCCCGGATATGTTCCGAGGTAATTTCATTCTCCTGTATTTCTTTCGCCTGAAGGCGAAGGACGGGATTGTCTTTCTGGATAATAAGGGTTTTCTTCATGACAGGATGCTCTCAGGATCCACTTTAATGGAAAATTCGGGAGGAAGCAAAAGCAATTTCTCTCGCACCGAACGGATCGGCCATTCATCCCGCTGAAAACGAAGTATGGTGGAGAGGACAAGCTTCCCGCTTTGCATGCCTTTGGAGATCATAAAATCCGGTTCGTCCTGTTCGAAAAGGCGCTTCAAATACGCCGCCCGCTGCTCGATATCCGGCTGGGTGCCGGTATACTGGATTTTAACGAATATGGAAATAGGAGGATACGAGAGTTCCTTTCGCTCTTCGATTTCAGCGCGGTAAAAATCCAGAATGTTTCCGCGCTCGGCGAATGTCATGATGGTCTTCCGGATATTCCGCGTTTGGATGATGGCCTGTTCCTCCGCGATATCGAGAAGCCTGGTGACCAAATAGAATATCCGTTCGTTGATATTGAAATCAGGAATGGAAAAGAGGGAATCGATGGAAACCAACCCGATGAAAGGAATTTTCAAGAGATACGGAAATGCCATCTCAGTTCCGATAAGTATGCCGCCCTTTTGGCTGGCAAACTTCTTCGCCACCGCACGGGCTTTGGTGCTTGTGTTCGCATGGTCTTTGTCTAATACGAATATCTGGGCCTCGGGAAAGAGTTCGGAGACCGTTTCCTCTATTCTGTCTATGCCGATACCGAGAGGCATGAGGTTCCAGCTTTTGCAGTTGTCGCATCTGGTTTCCGAAGATCTGCGCGCACCGCAGGCATGGCAAATATAAAGCGGAGCGCCCGCTTTTTTGTGCAGAACCATCGGGGAAGAGCAGTTTTCGCAGGCAAGCAGCGCACCGCAATCCCGGCAGGATGTTGAAGGAGCAAGGCCCTTGCGCGCACCGAACAAAAAGATTTTCTTTTTTTCAGCCAAAGCTTGGGCGATGAGGCCGATCAATTCGGGGGAAAGGATTTCGAATGTTTTTTTTGTTTCTTCTGGCTGCTTCTGTGCGATTCCCTTCATGTCTATAAGCATGCTTTTGCTGTCTCTGGTGATTCTCCATTTGAGAGGAGAGAGTTCTGCATACACGCCTTGTTTTTCTTTATACAAGGTTTCCAGAGACAATACCGAATCTCCCATGATAAGCGTTTTGCCGGAGGCTTTTGCAAGGAATTCGCAGAATACTTTGTAGTTGATATATGGTCTCGAAAATGTTCGGTATGCTCGGGAGTTTTCTCTCTCTAGGATAATAGTGTGAAGATCCTGGCGGTCAAAGGAGATAAAAGCCGGGGTGGTGATGAATAAAATCGGATGAGGTTCTTTGTGCGCAGCCTTTAATGTGTCTATCAAAGCCTTGGCGGGCTTGTTTGAAGTGGTATACGTGTATTTTTCAATTCCCATCGAAAGAAGATCGAAGGTGCGCATTGCGTCCTCGTGCGTCGGAACGCAAAATAATACCGATCGTTTTCTTGCAAAAGATTCCCGAATCAAACTTTTGTATTCGCGGATCCTGTCCGTTTCTGGAAGCTGGATAAGAAACGGTTCGCGGACAGTCTCTTCTCCTTTGGTTGTTTTTTTGGCAGAGCTAATAAGAGGAGGATTTTCCAAAAGGATTTTTGGAATGAGAGCGCCGAGAATACTGCCGATGGTGGTGCCGTAATATTCGGCGGTGAGGAGAGAAGCCTGAATGAAAGCCGAAGAAAGTTCTGCAGAAATTCGGGAACGAGACAGTTTCTTCAATGCGAACGAAGAACTCTTTAAATCCGTCTTCATATTGGATGCTTCGTGGATCTGGGTAACCAATCCGAGAATCTCTTTGTTTCGAAGCGGGATTTTTACAAACGAACCGATGGAGAGTTCTTCTTTAGTGAAATACGAGAGCGTTTCTTTGGTCATACCCTTTTGAATAGGTACGACCTCTGTTATATAGAGGTGGTCAATCGTACCAAATGGAGCTGTCTGGCTTTCCTTCATACGGCTATAGTATCATAAGGCGATGTCCGCTTTCATGAGCAAAAAACTGGGAATAGACCTCGGAACGACCAATATTCTGGTCTTTGTGCCGGGTTTGGGAATTGTCTTGAACGAACCTTCGGTGGTGGCGGTTTCAGAAGACGATAACCGTATTTTGGCCATCGGGGCCGAAGCTAAAATAATGATCGGGCGAACACCGGAGAATATTATCGCGTATCGCCCTATGAAGGATGGGGTGATCGCGGATTACCGCGTCACCGAAGCAATGCTCAAATATTATATTAATAAAGCGTTGGGCAAGTGGAATATTTGGAAACCGGAAGTATTGGTTTCGGTTCCTGCCGGAGTGACCTCTACCGAAAGAAGAGCGGTGGTGGAAGCGGCTATCAAAGCCGGGGCAAAGAATGCATACGTGGTGAAGGAGCCGATTCTCGCTGCCATCGGTGCGGGCATTTCAATCCAAGAAGCTGCCGGGAATATGATCATAGACATCGGGGGCGGAACCACGGACGTTGCAGTCATTTCCCTCGGAGGCATCGTTGCGTCTACATCGGTAAAAGTGGCGGGCAATAAAATAGATGCAGCAATCGTGGATTACATTAAAAAAGCATATAACCTCTCTATCGGAGACAAGACAGCCGAGGATATTAAAATACAGATCGGTTCGGCAGTGCCATTGGATGAAGAATTAACGATGTCCATTAAAGGAAGGGATTTTATCCTCGGTCTTCCGCGAACGGTTGAGATAAAATCAAATGAAATCACCAAAGCCATTCAAAAGGAATTGCGCGAGATGATCATCGCCATCAAAGAAGTGTTTCAAAACACTCCTCCGGAACTTTCTTCGGATATTATCGATCGCGGCATTATTATGACCGGCGGTTCTTCCCAATTGAGACATCTTCCCGAATTGGTATTCAGAAGAACGGGCGTGAAAGCGGTATTGGCGGACGAAGCGCTGTACTGCGTGGTGAAGGGAACCGGCGTCGCTCTCGAACATTTGGATGTGTACAAGAAATCTATTATTGCGAAGAGGTAATAAAAAAGGCCGAACGTGAGTCCGGACCGGTTAAGGAAGGTTCTTCAACTTTTCGTCGATCTGCCTGAGGGCGGCTTCAACTGCGGGGTCTGCAACTTGTCCTTGGCAACTAGCAACGGTCTTTCTGATACGCTCGAGATCTGATCGAGAATCGGGCAACTGTTCGAGACTTTTCTGGGTATACGGCGAGTATGCTCCAATCGTCTGTACAGGGTTAGCTTTCATTTGACGTACGGGAAAGAGAAAGAACGAACTAGGGGGCGAGCTAGAAATATATGACGTTCCAATTCGCAGAATCTTACGCATTTTGCTAAGGTACCAGTATGTTGCCTCTCAATTTCAATATTGAAAAAGAAATCGAAGGAGAACTCGGCCGAGCCGGGACTCTTGAAACACCCCATGGGATTATCCCAACTCCGGCTTTTGTAACGGTGGGTACCAAAGGAACGGTGAAGGCTCTTTCTATGGAAGATGTGAAAAATACCGGAGCGGATGTGGTGCTTGCGAATACATACCACCTTTATTTGCAGCCAGGAGACGAACGTATAAAGAAGTTCGGGGGATTGCATAGATTCATGAACTGGAACGGACCTTTGATGACAGACTCCGGTGGATTCCAGGTATTTTCTTTAGGAGCTGCATATGGAAAAGCATTGAATAAAGTGGTGTCTGTTACAGATCCCTCCCAACTCATCCCAGAACGTTCGAGCGAGAGCGATGTTCCGCGCCTTGCCACCATTGGTTCGGACGGAGTGTCTTTCAGATCGCATATAGACGGATCTTTGCATTACATCACCCCGGAGAAATCAATTGAAATCCAGCACAACCTCGGTGCAGACATAATTTTTGCCTTTGACGAATGCACCTCTCCAACCGAAACGGTGCAGTACCAGGATGAAGCGTTGGAACGAACACACAGGTGGGCCCAAAAGAGTTTGGAATACCACAAATCTAAACCAAACTCTGAATTTCAGGGATTGTTCGGCATTGTTCAGGGAGGAAGGGAAGAGAATCTGCGAAAAGAATCCGCATTGAAGATTGCAGAGATGAAAACTCCAGCAGGAGAAGGTTTTGACGGCTTTGGTATCGGAGGTTCGTTTGCAAAAGAAGATATGAGCACTGCGGTGAAGTGGGTGAATGAAGTTTTGCCCAATGACAAACCCAGACACTTATTGGGAATTGGAGAACAGGAAGATTTGTTTATGGGGGTGGAGAATGGAGTGGATCTCTTTGATTGCGTTGCACCAACGAGACGTGCCAGAGGCGGAACATTGTATACGCATGAAGGAACAATCAATATTGGCAATACCCGATTTATTGATGCAACTGGACCCATCGATCCCCAATGCGGATGCTCAACCTGCAGAACGTATTCGCTTGGATACCTTTCGCATTTGTACCGCTCGCATGAAATGCTGGCTTCAACCCTTGGTTCGATACATAATCTCTATTTCATTATTAATCTGGTAAAGAAGATGCGGCAGGCAATATTGGACGGGAATTTTAAAGAGTTTAAAGAAAGTTTTTTGAAACAGTATCTCGATTGACAAAGTAGTAATAAACGTGTGATAGTGTACAAAGAGGTTCATCTGTCACACTCATAGCCGGAGAATTCCATGCGCGCACAACGACTCAGCCGGATTCTCGGCATGCTTCTCATCGTTTCCACTTTGTGGCTCGATACCGTCATTCCGAACGAGCAAAATAGAGCGGACATGTTTCGGGCATACCCCACCACGGAATGTGTTGCAGGAGAATTGGGTGCGGGGGCATGCGAGGAGATGCCGAAGGAGGAGGCTTCGTTTACGATTCTGTTCCTGATCTCCATTGTCTTCATTGCCGGAGGTCTGTGGATGCTCGATTACGGCCTCAAGCCGCAACCGTGCAAATGCCAGGAATCCCAGTCCGCTGAAGTGAACGGATACAAGATCGTAGACGGCACGCGGGATGAATTGTCCCGCTTGCGAAAAAAGAAATCCAGCGAGTGGACTTGAACCGCCAAACCTGATTTTGATCAGGCTTTTTTATTTCTGTTATAATACGTGAAATGCCCACCTTTAAGATCAAAAACGAATTCTCTCCTGCGGGAGACCAACCAAAAGCTATTAAAGAGCTTGTTGAAGGTGTCAAAAAGGGGTTAAGTCATCAAACTCTTTTAGGAGTAACCGGTTCGGGTAAAACTTTTACAGCTGCAAATGTTATTGAGCAAATCGGCAAGCCAACCCTTGTCATCGCACACAACAAAACCTTGGCGGCACAGCTCGCTCAGGAATACAGAGAATTCTTCCCGGACAATGCCGTGCATTACTTCGTCTCCTATTATGACTTCTACCAGCCCGAAGCATACATGCCCGTAACTGATACCTATATTGAAAAGGAAGCCCAGATCAACGAAGAGATAGATAGACTGAGGCACGCTTCAACGCAGGCTCTTTTAACCAGAAAGGATGTCATCATCGTGGCATCCGTTTCCTGTATATACGGCCTCGGATCTCCAGCCGAATACGAAAAGGTGAATATGAAGATTGTGCAGGGACAGAATATTTCACGTTCGGATTTTATTCGAGATCTCATTCATATCCACTTTGCCCGCACTAATGCAGATGTGAAGCCTGGAATGTTTCGAGCGCTTGGAAACGCCATTGAAATCATGCCAACGGGCGAGAGAATCATTTACAGGATCGAACTCGAAGAAGGAAAAGTGGAAAGCATTAAACGAATAGATGCCGTTTCTAGATCCATTATTTCTGAACCGGATTCTTTCTTCTTGTTTCCAGCCAAACACTTTATCACCGCAGACGACCAGCTCGAACGGGCATACGAAAGCATTAAAAGCGAATTGGCGGACCAGCTCGAGAAATTCAAAGCAGAAGGAAAGATTCTTGAAGCGGATCGATTGAAAAGGCGCACCACATACGATCTCGCCATGATCCGCGAAGTCGGATACTGCAACGGCATTGAAAACTATTCGAGACACTTTTCGGGAAGAAAAGCCGGAGAATCCCCGGATACGCTGCTTTCGTATTTTCCCCATAAAACAGACGGCTCTCCTGATTTCTTAACGATCATAGACGAATCCCACGTCACCATCCCTCAAGTCGGAGGAATGTATGCCGGAGACAAATCACGAAAGGAAACGCTTATCGAACACGGATTCAGACTGCCAAGCGCCAAAGACAACAGACCTCTCACCTTCAAAGAATTTGAGGAGCGAATAGGACAGGTCATTTACACCACCGCCACTCCTGGACCGTTTGAAAAGGAACATTCGAAGAGAGTGGTTGAGCAGGTTATTCGTCCAACCGGTTTGATAGATCCTGTGGTGGATGTTCGCCCAATTCAAACCAAAGGAGCATACCAGGGACAGATCTTTGATTTCATTACCGAAGCCGAAGCTGCAATTAAGAAAGGGGGGCGTGCTATCGCCACAACCTTAACTAAAAAAATGGCCGAAGACCTTTCGGAATATTTGAAAGAGAAGAAGATCAAAGCCAGATATCTTCATTCGGAAATTAAAACGATCGAACGCATTGAAATATTAACCGAATTCCGAAAGGGAGAATTCGATGTCTTGGTTGGGGTGAACCTTCTCAGAGAAGGATTGGATCTCCCTGAAGTGACCTTCATTGGAATTTTGGATGCAGATAAAGAAGGATTCCTCCGTTCCGAAACCTCTTTGATTCAGATCATTGGACGAGCAGCACGAAACGTGGATGGGCGAGTAGTGCTGTATGCAGACAGGGTTACTGGTTCGATGGAACGCGCTATGAACGAAACCAAACGCAGGCGAGCGATCCAGATGGCATACAATAAAAAACACGGCATTACCCCCATCACCATTAAAAAGAAAATCAAAGATATCACCGATACGCTTGAAAGAGAGCATCATCATGCGGTAGATCTTCTGCTTGAAACAGACAACAAACTATTTGAAAAGAATCCGAAGCTCCTCATTAAAAATAAGAAACTGGAAATGGAAGAAGCAGTGCGGGATTTGGATTTTGAAACTGCTGCGATTATTCGAGATGAAATTGCAGTGCTGGAAAAGAAATTGGAGAAATCTATTAAAGGGAAGAAATAAAAACTCCCGGCTACACGGTAGCGGGAGAAAGAGCTGCCAGAACGGGGTTCGGCCGAAGGAAAAAAGCAATGCGACGCACGAGTGCCGCTTCTTCGACTGGTTTCAAATTCGAGTCGTACCACTGGGTCCGCAGTTTGCTGCTGTCTGTTGCATGGTTCATGCTTTTCTCGAAATCCAACCCGAGGGCATTCATGTCGATTGAAAACAATGTCTGAATCCGATCTTCAGTCATGCCGTGAAGTTTGCGCTGAAGTTCGATTCGGGTGCCCTCATCGAGCTTCATGCTCTTCCAATAACAATTCTGCATTTTGGTATTCCGGGTTGGAAGTGGAGAGGAATTTCCTCTAGAAGAATATGCAAAGGAATTGGTTTCGTCAAATAAAAAGCCCCCGTTATGCGGGAGCGAGGTCTGGAACTCGGGTGAAGCAGCCGCAGCGGCGGACGATCGCGGCCTTCTCCACTTCGGTGACCTCATTCTTCTTGTTCTGCCACATCTGCACCAGAGTGCTGATGCGCGCCGAAGCCTGATTCAGCTTCGCCTCGAACTGGGGATCCAGAGTGCTGAGGTCCACCTTGTACATCTTCCGGATGGATTTCGGATCATCGAACTTGAGGTACGTCACGAGACGGGGAAGATTCACAAGCTCGATGGGCATTGTCTTCCAATCGTCACAGTTCGGCATGGTAGCCTCGGAGGGATAGGGGTGGTTTCTAAGACCACAATAGAGAATGAAAAGACTTTCGTCAACTAAGGAAAGATGGTATAATCTTGCCCATAGGTACCCCTAGAGCCACGCTCTGGGTCATATTCGTATGGCAACAAACAAACAACCACATAAAGATGACAGCTTGATCGTTCGAGGAGCTCGAACGCATAACCTGAAAAACATTACGGTCGAGATGCCAAGAGGCAAGATGATCGTCTTTACCGGCCTTTCCGGTTCCGGAAAGTCATCTTTGGCTTTCGATACCATCTTTGCCGAAGGACAGCGGCGATACGTTGAATCGCTCTCTTCTTATGCGCGCCAGTTTTTGAAGCAAATGCAAAAACCGGATGTGGATGAGATCGTTGGATTGTCTCCGGCTATTTCCATAGACCAGACATCACGTTCAAATAACCCTCGTTCAACAGTTGCCACCATCACCGAGATTTATGATTATCTCCGCATTTTGTTTGCCCGTATCGGAAGACCGCACTGTTTGGTCTGCGGAATTGAGATCAAAAAACTTTCAAATGAAGAGATTAAAAACTTCGTTCTGGAGAAGATAGACGAAAAGGCGGCAAACCTGCCTAAAGACAGGAAGATAGATTTACCTATTTACGTAGAAGTCTTTTCTCCAATCGTTCGTGGTCGAAAAGGCGAATACTACCAGCTTCTTTATGATTTGTTGGGTAAAGGCTTCACCGAAGTTCTCGTAGACGGCGAACGAAAGAAACTTCGCGAAAGAATTGTCTTAACCAAAACCAAGGCACACAATATTTCCGTATTGGTGGATTCCATCAGCTTGAACGAGTTTAAGAATGATGAAAAGACTGCTCACGAAAGGCTTTCCGAATCCATTGAAAAGGCAATTCAGGAATCAGAAGGACTCTTGGTTATTAGATTCCGAGACATGTCCCTTGAGAACAAGAAAACAGAGGGACCAATAGAAGAATTCCTTATGTCCGCCAAGTGGGCTTGTCCGAATGACGGGTTCTCTTTCCCGGATATTGAACCGCGTTTGTTCTCTTTCAACTCGCCATATGGAGCGTGTCCCGAATGTAACGGACTCGGAACAAAATATTTGTTTGGCAATACTCCTTGTCCGAAGTGTAAAGGAAAGAGGCTGCGTGAAGAAGCGCTGCATGTCATGGTTGGAGGAAAGAATATTGTTGAAGTCACCGCTCTTTCAATTCGAGAAGCGAATGAATTTTTCAGCAAGGTAAAACTGACCGTTCGGGAGAAAAACATTTCAAAGGTGGTGACCAAAGAAATCTGCAACCGCCTGGAGTTCATGCTGAACGTTGGAATCGATTACCTCACCCTGGATCGCCGTGCACACACTCTTTCAGGCGGAGAAGCGCAGCGTATCAGACTGGCCTCCCAGCTCGGTTCTGGCCTTGTGGGGGCATTGTATGTCCTGGATGAACCAACCATCGGTCTCCATTCCAGAGACAACGATCGCCTGATTAAAACTCTCCTTGATTTAAGAGATCTTGGAAACACCATTCTCATTGTGGAACATGATGAAGACACCATTTATTCTTCGGATTTCATCGTAGACATAGGTCCCGGAGCCGGAGTCCACGGCGGACACGTTGTGGTGGCAGATTATCTGGATCCTTTGTTAACCGCAAAGAAGAATGATTCTAAATCGTTAACTCTTTCGTATCTTCGAGGAGAGTCTCAGATAGAAGTTCCGGAAGTGAGACGAACTTCGGAAAAAGGATCTATTCAAATCCGTGCCGGAAAGATATTCAACATTAAACACATGAATGTGGATATTCCGCTTGGAAGATTGGTAGCTGTTACCGGAGTATCCGGATCCGGGAAATCATCTTTCATTTATGAGATTTTGTATAAGAACTTGCAAGCGAGACTAGATAAAAGATATAGAAGCGCTGAAACCTTCAACGCGCAGTCTTTCACCGGTTCGGAATATGTTGGACGGGCAATTCTCATAGATCAGTCTGCCATTGGGCGAACTCCGCGTTCGAACCCAGCAACATATACCGGTGCCTTCACCTTTATCCGCGAACTGTTTGCCGAATCTGCCGAAGCGCGGGCGCGCGGCTGGAAAGCAAACAGGTTCTCTTTCAATGTGAAGGGAGGAAGATGCGAAACTTGCCAAGGTAACGGGGTTATCGAAGTGGAAATGCACTTCCTTCCCACCGTGTACGTTCCTTGTGACGTCTGCAGAGGAAAGAGATTTATGAAAGAAACGCTCGAGGTTGAATACAAGAAGCGAAACATTTTCGAAATCCTTGAGATGACCGTTGAAGAAGCATTAACTTTCTTCGAAGACATTCCCGCCATCTATGACCGCCTTCATACATTGAATGAAGTGGGTCTTGGATACTTGAAGCTGGGACAATCAGCTACCACCCTTTCCGGAGGAGAGGCGCAACGTGTGAAAATTGCATCCGAACTGTATCGTCCGCAGCTTCAGAAAACCATTTATATTTTAGACGAACCAACCATTGGTCTCCACTATGAAGATGTGAAGAAGCTGATCGAAATCCTGCAGAAATTGGTGGACAAGGGAGGAAGCGTTGTGGTTATCGAACACAACTTGGATCTGATTAAATCCTCGGATTACGTTCTAGACATTGGACCGGAAGGAGGAGAAGGAGGCGGACAACTGGTTGCAAAGGGAACTCCGGAAGAAGTGGCGAATACTGATTCGCATACGGGATTTTATTTGAGGAAGTTGTTGAAGAAGGGAAAGAAGAAATAAAAAAGCGACGAATATTATTCGGCGCCGGAGAGGCGATTCATGGAGCAGGTGAGGAAACCCGAGAAGTTGTCAGAATCCTTTCGCATCTCGGAAAGCCTGATTTTCTCCTCGTATCCCCTCTGAACTCGATCGACGATATCTTGAACTGTGCCGGGTTCCTGCAGAGCATGTTCCGAAACTCCGTCAGGAGGAGGGGCTGAGAAGAGAATGGCTACGAGCATGTTGCCCTCAGATGACGACTGCAGCTCGTGAGGTCGAGCGGTACCTCGCTTTCCGCCTGCCTTACCGGCAGCGTGGCGTCGCTCGGCGCAGGCTTGGGTCGCGGCTTCGTCTCAGTGGACAGTGGAAGCCCAAGGAGATAGAGACTCTCCTCGTCGTTGCATGCTCCTTCAGCTATCCCCGACAGATGGGTCTTTCCAGTGGGTCGATTGTCCATCGAAGTGCTCCAGTGGAGGAATTTGTGCTAGGACTGCAATTAGATTAAAATACTTTCCATGACTAGTCAAGAACTACAAAACTTGAACCTTCCTGATACCCCAGGGGTATATTTTTTCCTTGGACCCAAAAAAGAAATTCTGTACATAGGTAAAGCCACTTCATTGAAGGATCGGGTCAAGAGCTACTTCGGCAAAGACCTCATCAAAACCCGCGGACCAAGATTAGTTCGCATGGTTGAAGATGCCATAGACGTCACATACACCGAAACCCAATCGGTGCTTGAAGCGTTGCTTCTTGAAGCTTCGCAGATCAAGAAACATCTCCCTCCTTTCAATACGGACGAAAAAGATAACAAGAGCTTCAATATGGTGGTTGTCACCGAAGAGGACTTTCCACGTGTTCTAGTGATGCGTTCCCGAAACGTGGCACACTGGAATGCCATCTCTGAAGGAATGAAGATTAAATATTCATTCGGCCCCTTTCCGCACGGCGGAGAACTCCGCGAAGCGTTGAAGATCATCCGAAAGATCTTTCCATACAGAGACAAATGCATTCCAGCCGAGGAATTGAGCGATCCCTCAAAAGCCAAACCGTGTTTCAACGCACAGATCGGTCTCTGTACCGGAATCTGCGCCGGCTGGATGTCTAAACGCGAATACCGGAAGATGATCAAACACCTTTCATTGTTTTTCAGCGGAGAAACGGATCTGTTAATCAAAGAATTGGAAAAAGAAATGAAAGAAGCGGCAAAAGAAGAAAGATTCGAAGAAGCGGGCAAATTGAAATCTACTCTATATGCTCTCGAACACATTCAAGACGTTGCGTTAATGAAGCGAGATCTCGAGAGGGTGCATTCGGACGATACCTTTAGAATCGAAGCGTATGATATCGCGCATATTTCGGGCTCGAGTACTGTGGGTGTGATGACCGTTATCGAAGACGGCGAATTAAACAAAAGCCAATATCGAAAGTTTCGAATTAGAGGAAAAGCCGGAAAGGTTTCGATAGATGATCCGGGCAACTTGAAAGAGGTTCTTACAAGGCGTCTGGGACACGCAGAATGGCCCCTGCCGAACCTCATGGCCATCGATGGAGGAATTGCCCAGTTGAATGCGGCCAATGCCGTATTGAAAGAATTGGGATTTCAGATTGATGTGGTATCGGTGGTGAAAGACCAGAGACACAAAGCCAGAGAAATACTGGGAGAGAAAAAACATATTGAAACATGGGGAAGATCAATCCTGCTTGCCAATGCCGAAGCACATCGTTTTGCCATTACATACCACCGAAAACTTCGGGGAAAAGGGTTTAGGATTTAGGAATTAGACTGTATAATATTTATATGTCCTCTTCTAAATTAAAAGTCGGCGTATTGCGCGGCGGTACGAGTCACGGCTATGCGGATTCTCTTAAAACCGGTGAGCATCTTCTTTCCACCATGCGTGCAGAGACGGAGAAGTATGATCCCATCGATATATTTATCTCCAAAGACGGCGAGTGGCATCACAAAGGAGTTGCCACGTCTATGGAAGAACTGTTGAACCAGACAGACGTTGTCTGGAACACCATGCACGGTGCATATGGCGAAAAAGGGGAATTGCAGAAACTTTGGAAACGAAAGGGGGTGAAGTTTGTTGGCTCGCACGCTCTTCCGAGCATGCTTTCTTTGAATAAGGAGATGTCCAAGGATATATTCAAATCCAAAGGAATTCTCACTCCAAAACACGCTGCGCTTTCGGAACACGAAGCGACGATTGAAAATTTGATTTATATATTTAGAAATTACCTTCACCCGGTTATTGTAAAACCCGTGGATGGGGCAAGTTCCGGTGGATTAACTCTCGCCCACACCTTTGAAGAATTGAAAGCTGCGGTGGAAACTGCGCTTCAGGAAACGGAAAGGATTTTGGTTGAAGAATATATTCGAGGAACAAATACGTCCTGCGGCGTGATTGAAAAAGCCAGAGGGGAAGATTTATATGCATTGCTTCCGAGCGAAGAGAAGATGTCTTCAAAGAATTCGGATGCGGTTGTGGAGGCGGCAAAGAAGGCGCATGCACTCTTAGGATTGCGGCATTATTCCGAATCCGATTTTATCATTACACCAAAAGGGAAGCTGTATATGCTTGAAACGAATTCCATTCCACGATTGGGAGAGGACTCGAACTTTAGTGCTTCTTTGAACCGAACAGGATGGAAACGGGAAGATTTTGTGGATCATTTGATCAACCTCGCGCTTATTTCCTAATTATATGTTTAAGAAAGCCAATAAAGGATTCACTCTCATTGAACTTTTGGTTGCGATTGCCATTATCGGTGTTCTTTCGTCTGTCGTTTTATCTTCTGTGAGTAAAGCCAGGGGTAAAGCTCATATGTCTAGACGAATAAGTGATATAAAACAAGCACAAACGGCTCTTGAGCTTTTTTATACTACAAATGGATCGTATCCAAATACAGCTGGTGACTATGACAGTGTACACTGCGCTAGTATTGGTACCCCCGAGACAATTCCTGGATTAGTGCCAACCTATTTAACTAAAGAGTTAGTCGATCCTTTAAGTGATAACGGCGGGACTAATAACTGCTATATCTATATTTCAGATGGAAGAGATTACAAATTGATTGACTACAACCTGAGTGATGTGAACTTGGGGAATTTAAATAACCAACCTTTTAAGAGTTTCAGAGATCCGGCCCGCGGGGTGTTTGGCGCGGGCTGTTCAATTGTAGATTCTGCTCATTCTCTAGCAGTTTATACTCCAGGAGGACAGTGCTGGTAGGTTGAAATAAAAAAAACGCCCGGCAAATTGCCGAACGCATATAACAATTCACGGAGCGTATTCCGCGTCGGGAATTGGGCTACCCGGGTTGTGCATGTTCTTGAGCAAGGACCACCAAACCTTCTTCGGATTGGTGAGCACTTTTGAGCCCATCGCGCAGAGAGGACATTCGGCAGCCCGCCATTGACCGAAACTCACATCGAGCGTGGTCAGGTCAATGACCGGTACAAACTCCGCCGAGGTAAGGTCGGGGACCTTTCTCGAACAGCGAGTAAGAAACGCTCCGACGTACGGAAGGATCTGAGCGTCTGGATTCTTAGCGAGAACTGCATTGATGCTTCGCTGCGGGGTGCCGCCCGTTGTGCTCATCTCTTCGATATGAAGAACACGAGCACCCGGTTGCATATCGAAACGACAGACCAGATCGGTATTGCCCTTCTTCTCGGTGAAGCCGACATGTTTTGCGTTGAGGCGTATCCCAACCGCGGTAGCGAAGGGAATTCCCGCCATCGGCGATCCTACGACCCAATCCACTCGGGCGGGGAGATCAAGCACCTTGAGCAGTTCGGCAACTTGTGAGTCCGCCGCTCGCGTCAGGTTCGAAACCACCGAGAGATACTGGAGCGTATCGATGAATCCGTTGCTATGAAGTCCGCTCCGCAATACAACATGGGGCGTTCTTGCATCGCCAGTATGTCTCCACACTCCACCATTCTGTTCGAGGTTTTGCCACTCATTCTGTATCCCCACTTGATACCTCCAGGAATCGGGTGATGTTTTCATGCAGCGTTTGGGTTTCGCGGCGAGCGGCTTCGGCAAAATCTTTTCCTTTGGAAGCGAAGATGATGCCGCGGGATGAATTGATGATCATTCCCCGTCCGAAGCTGTTCTTTCCTGCCGCAACTGTCGCTTGAAGATCTCCGCCTTGCGCGCCAATCCCCGGAATCAGAATCGGCATGTCGCGAACGAGCTCGCGAACTTCCTCTAGCTCGTGTGGGTACGTGGCGCCCACGACAACTGCGCAGTTTCCATTCTTGTTCCAGTCCTGTGCGACATGCATCGCGACCACTTGATAAAGCGGCCTCGTTTGCGGGGCGTCCCCAAAGAGAGACGGACCCGTCACAACGTGATAGTCCTGAAACTCTCCCGCGCCCCTGTTGGATGTCCTGCAGAGGACGATCACTCCTTTTTCTGGGCGCGAGAGGAAAGGTTGAAGCGCCTCTGAGCCGAGATATGGATGAACGGTGATGGCGTCGGCCCCGAGCCGATCGAAGCTCGAAATTACGTATCCGACATTTGTGTTGTCTATGTCGGCACGTTTGGCGTCGAGAATGACGGGAACATCGGGCGCCATGGCATGGATGTAGCCGATTGTTTTTTGGAGTGCGAACAGGCCGTCTGATGCGTAGCGTTCGTAGAAGGCGATGTTCGGTTTGTACGCACAAACGAGATCGTGCGTGGCGTCGACGATTCCCTTATTGAACTTGAAGATGGTGTCGTAGAGACGATCGCCGCCGCTATCGGGCATGTGATGGAGATGCGCTGGAATCTTCTCCAGTTCGCTATCGAGTCCGACGCAGACGAATTTTCCTTCTGCCCACTTGTTTTCGAGCATTTGGTTGAAATGACGGGTAGACATGCGTGGCTCCCTGATTGATTGTTTGAAGAACAGGCTGCTCTCGTTTTATCACTTTGGATGAGTATTGTCTATGTGGGGAGTTTGTGGACCTCGACGGAATTAGTTCGAACCAATTGTACCGTGATCTAACAGACCTGATTGAACTGGATCAGATCGTACGGAAGCATTTGGGGGAACATAAAAATGCGGTGTGATGGGATCATCACTGCCGAGTAGAATATCCCATTCATATTTGAAATAGAGGGATACAATTATGCCGGTACTGTTTCGAATATGAAAAAGACGCCGATGTTCCGGCGCCTACTATTTGCAGCTGTTGTTCAACTACTCGTCGCCTTTCTCTCGAAGAACGAAGACGAACTCGGCATTCAGATGAAGTGGAGACTCGTGATCATATTGGCATGTTACGACGTCTCCTATCCCGCCGTCGATCATATCGATGGGAGTGAAACTACTCGGTTGATGATCCTTCTCTGAAAATTGAATCACCCGCTTTCTCAACTTGAAGCCAGTCGCAATGCTACCCTGGCCGTACAGAAGCTTGGCATACCCATGGATTCCGAGTTCCACACTCTGGCCATCAAGTACATCCTCGCTCCATTCAGCTAGGTATGCTGGATCGAGCACATGCTGAATGAACGGTGGAGTATGGTATCCCAGATCTGATAGCGTAAGGACCACAAGGAAGATTATAGCCCCAGACTCGTCCGTGATATGGAAGTCTGGTGTCAGTCGCTTTTTTGGAACTCGACTTTCTATCAGAGTAACGACAGCATTGTGGACGTTTTCACTGAGTTCCGGCATGCCGAGCAAACGCTGAGTCCGGAATCTACCCAATCCACCTACGATTTCACTGCCCAAGTCGAGACCCTTAAGTCCTGCGCTGATGATCATGCGACGAAGTTGTCTGCGTTGTCCCTTGGTGCTAGATGTGATCGATGCGGTCATCGTCATCATCCTCCATGCTAACTCGATACGCTCGAGCAATAGCGGCGGTCTCAGAATGAGACGAGCCTCCTGAAGCCAATGGATTGGCCGCACAAGGCTCGTCTCAACAATGGTTAAGAACTCACTACTTTTGTTCTACCATTTTCTGTAACAGCTGTCTAATGTGGACCCTATCGGATTCGAACCGATGACCTCCTCATTGCAAATGAGGCGCTCTACCAACTAAGCTAAGGGCCCTTCGCAGAGAATAATAGTAGACAAACACTTAAAAATCAAGAATATGGTAGGGTAGATACAGAGTACGGCCCCTCTCCCTATCCAGGAAGGTGTTCAATGATCCCAGGACTTCTTCGTGTTACAGATGATCCGCCCGGCGGCGAACCGGAGGAAATTCGCAGAATATGGAAAGGCCTCTCTTTCCAATACTACGGCGAATCCACCAGCCCGCTCGCAGATGTGGTAACCAGCGAACGGGTGGAGCGTCGGGGCGGATTTCTGGTCAAGTGGAATGACGCCATGGATGCCATTGGCCAAGCAGATCCGATGGCGCGGACATGGTGGGAGGCAAGCGTGAAGCCACCACCGAAGATGATCGTCATTCCCACTGATTGCTGCAAAGTGGAATTCCCAGTCGATTTCGAGGCTGAAGATCTCTAGACCGAACACTTTTGTGTGGCGGTCTTTTTTATTTTTGAATTAATCCCGTGTTACAATATATGCAACAGTAAAGACATATGGCCAGTTCTTTTTACAACTCCCACAGCGAGCATACGGTAAAATCGATGGGTCGCTGGATTGTCTTGCTTCTCCTTGCTTTATTGTTCGTGTGTTCAATCCCAACTTTATACAGAACCAGTTTAAAGCATGTTCGGCGCACCACTCCCGTGGCCGAACAATTTCCCGTGACAGTTAATCCGCAGCAAAGACTTATTCTTGAAAGCGATGCGGTCAACAAAATACTCGAGGCGCCGAATTCTCCTCTGCAGGCCTCTGCATACA
>JAQBQW010000026.1 GCA_028286805.1 Parcubacteria group bacterium
ACGCCTTCGGCTCTACCATTAGTGCACCAGATGTAATTATTTCTCCAGCTGGTGGTTCATGCCCAAGCGCTCCTCCAGTTGTTTCCGTCACAGCAAATCCAACTTCAATTACAAATGGTAATAGTTCTACCGTATCCTGGTCTTCGTCTGGAGCAACTTCATGTTCTTCTAACTGGTGGAGTGCATCAACGGGAGTGAGTGGATCAACCAGCCAGTCTCCCGCAGTGACTACAACGTATACAAAAACTTGTTCAAATAGTTTTGGCAGCGCCTCGGATTCGGCTACTGTCACGGTCAATCCATCGACCACAGCCACTATATCGGTAATAAACAACACAGGAGGATCGTGGACCATTAATCCCGGCAACCTGAGCGGCAGTGGTTCTGGTTCAAAACAAGTGACACCGGGAAACGGAACGATATATACCATTACTCCTGCCAACCTAAACGGATATGACTATCCTCCATCCATTACCAACAGTAAAGGAGGAGGTTCATCAATGAACATGTCTGTCGGACAAAGTGAAAGCTTCAATCTTTCATATGTAGATGATGGCACAGGAAACGGTAACGGAAACAACTTTGACTACTCTCTCTCAAATTCCGGAAATACCACCGTCACCAAAGCTGGTATAAATATTCCGGCTCAGAATACCATTACGAAAACTCTGCTCCATGTCCCAGCTCAAAGCGTTGATCTCAATCTTTCAATCGGCGGAAGCAATAATGGTATAAGTTATGCAATTGCTAATTCTTCGTGTTCTCCAACCTGTTCATCGACCATTAACTTCACCATTGCGCCGAGCGCAACAGTGGGAACCCACTTGGTAACTGTGACTGGAACTCCTAAAAGCCACACCACATCCTTTAACCTCATTATCAACCCTTCGCTCACCATAGATGTCACGTGTGCCGCAACTCCAAATTCCGCGTTGATTGGCAATCCGGTGACATGGAATAGTACGGTTACCGGTACGACTGGCACCAGCACCTACCGCTGGAGCGGTTCAGGAATTGCCACAAGCTCTGCTCCTGCAACTCCTTCATTCACCACTTCGTATTCAACCGTGGGATTAAAGACTGCTACATTGACGGTCACAGACTCTGTTGGCAATGTCGGTACCTGTAATCCTGCCGGCCAGGCTCAGATCAATTTCAACCCTAAATTCCAAGAGTTTTAAACCTCTTTAAAGCTGATATACTGAGGACATGTCCAAACCCATCCTCATAGCTAACTGGAAAAATCATCCAGAATCTCTGGCAAAAGCCGCTTCGCTTTCTCTGTCTCTAAAGAAAAACGCTTCTCTCTATAAGCAAATCACCACCTTCATCGCTCCTCCTGTGGCGTTTATGGAAACCGTCTCGAAAAATATAAAAGGGTTTGCCAACCTCGCTTCCCAAGATATATTTTTTGCCGGTCCCGGTACATACACAGGTGCGGTGACCCCGGATATTCTAAAAAGTTTTGGGGTGAAGCTTTCCATTATCGGGCACAGCGAAAGACGGGCACTCGGAGAAACAAACGAGGTGGTATCAGAAAAGATTAAAGCCGCATTGAAATCCGGCATCACACCTTTATTGTGTGTCGGCGAACTCGAAAGAGATGAAGGCGGCACTCATTTCGAATTTATTCGGGAACAGCTTCGTTTGTCTCTTGAAGGAGTTCGCAGAAAAGACGATGCCGGCAAACTTCTTATTGCGTATGAGCCGGTATGGGCGATAGGGAAAGCAAAAGCCATTGATCCCGAAGATCTTTCGCAGATGCTTATCTTCATCAAAAAAGTATTAACTGATATTTTTGGAAGAGAAGCTGCAGACAAAATTCCTCTTATCTACGGAGGTTCTGTCGATCCAACAAATGCACAAGCACTCCTCGATGCCGGAGTCGACGGTTTTCTTCCCGGCAGAGCATCTCTTGACCCCAAAGCTTTTCACGACATAGCTAATATTCTTTGTGCTTAATATGCCGTTCAAAACTATCGAAGAGGCTGGGGATCTCTCAGGTAAACGGGCATTGGTCCGGGTAGATTGGAACGTTCCCATCGAAAACGGTGAAGTCCGAGATGATTTTCGTATCAAACAATCTCAAAAGACCATTTCTTTTTTGAAAGAGAAAGGAGCCAAGGTTATTCTTATAACGCATCTCGAACCAGAAACGCTTTCTGTTGAACCCTTGAGAAAGTATTTGCCTGAAGGAGTGGAATTATTGGAAAATCTTCGCCAGAACCCAGGAGAGAAAGAAAATAGCCCTGAATTTGCAAAGGAATTAGCAGAAAAAGGAGATGTATATGTTAACGAAGCATTCTCCGCTTCACACAGAAAACATGCAAGTATCATTGGAGTTCCGAAATTGCTGCCAAGCTTTGCCGGACTTCAGTTTGCGGAAGAAGTGCAGCAGCTTTCAAAAGCCTTTGCCCCGGCACACCCATTTCTTTTTATTCTTGGAGGTGCAAAATTTGAAACAAAGATTCCTCTCATTAAAAACTTTATTGATTCCGCAGATTCAATATTTGTTGGCGGAGCACTCGCACATAATTTCTTTAAGGAACAAGGTGTAGATATTAAACAATCTTTGGTATCAGAAGGGGAATTTGAATTAAGTTCATTGATTCAGTCCGGTAAAATCATGTTACCAGCAGATCCTTTGTGGAAAGATGAAAAAATTAAAGACGCTGGACCTGAAACAATTGCGCTTTTAGAAACAAAAATTAAAGATTCGAAATTTATTCTTTGGAACGGACCACTTGGAAATTACGAGGAAGGATTTAAAGAGGGGACACTTGCTGTGGCAAAACTTCTTTCGGAGTGTAACGCAGAGGTAATTGTTGGAGGAGCGGATACGCTCGCTGCGATTAAAGAATTAAATCTCTTTGATTCATTCTCTTTTGTTTCAACTGGAGGGGGGGCGATGCTCGATTTTCTTGCGAATAAAACGTTGCCGGGAATTGAGGCGTTAGGATAACAAGCTTTTTATCTTCTCTCCCATTTTTTCTTTTTCTTCATTGCTTGCGTATGTTTTAGTTGGCCAAAAATCTTTTAGACCATCATTTTCAAAACGAGGGATAAGATGAATATGGAAGTGAGAAACATCTAATCCTACAACCGTTAGGGTGACATTTTTTGCGCCGAGAGATTCTTTTAAAACAGGCATTAATTTTTTTGCTGCAATGTATAAGGTGGAAAGAATATCATCTGGAGCATCGGTCATGTATGGAATATGTTGCTTCGGAATAATGAGAGTGTGACCAAGGTTCACTGGATGAATGTCTAAAAAAGCTAGAACTGTATTATCTTCGGTGATAATCGTTGCAGGAATCTCTTTCCGTACAATCTTACAAAAGGTACAGTCGTCCATAATTAGTATTTTTTATAATCCACAAGATTTCCTTGGCGATCATAAAGGTAAATGGTTTCGTGGTCCTTTGCCCATAGTTCCCACTTTTGTCCAAGGAAGATGCGCCACTGGTTGCCTTCGAAGTTTGCATCATATCTATGATTTGCAACGCACGAATCATAACTAAAGTGGCTTTTGATAAATGCCACACATGAATTAGACAATCCAGCTTTGCCGTTCACACATCCATTGCAGATCTGTCCCTTGGAATCTACAGTTTGGTATTCAGGAGTTCTGCAGCTAGACAAGCTGTTCACGAAATCCTGGCATTCTCGGTCCAGATTGCGAATTCCAGCTTCGCTCGAAGGATTCACACAGTTAGATCCCACATAAGGAGAAAAGGTGTAGTACTGAGAAGTTCCCAAGTATCCGGTACAGATATTTTCTTTGAAACTGGTGATTTTATACGGATATGTGTTTGAAATTGCTCCTGTAGAGATAATGGCCGTTTCATTTGGCCTAAGCACCACATCTTCCATTCCATCCCCTAAGATCCGTGCTGCCTGGGGAATAACCACGGTATCTGCGGTAAAGACCTGTTCCGAGCTTCCCACCCTGTATACCTGGTCTCCTTTGCTGTTTTTAAGTACCCAGCCTGTAATATCTATTGAATTCTGGCCGTAGTTCTGGATGGTGATGTATTCTTCGTATGGCTGAATTGAATATGAAGCATTACCGGTGCCCAGGGTGATGGATCCGGCATTTGCAGAGGTTTTTCGGGGATCTCCTGAGGTATTTTGGGTATAAGACGAACCGGAATTGTTGGAAGAGTATGAATTATTAGAACTATTGGAATTGGTAGAGGGATTTGCCAGGTATTGAAACGGTCCAACTTTGTGTTTGGGGATGATAAAGACAAAGAGGATGATGCAGACGGTAATAAGGAGGAGCCAGGCTTCCATCATATCTCCCTTCAAAAAGGATTTCTTCATGGATTCATCATACCAGAATGCTGGCGTGGTAGAATAGCCCGATGTCGAGAGATTTTCCCGAACTTTTTGATTCTTTGCTTAAAATCCGCGGACTTTCTGCTGAAAATGTAGATGAGTTTTTGAACCCGGATTACAAACGGCTGCACGATCCTTTGCTTTTGCCCGACATGGAGAAAGCCAGAGATCGGGTAATCAAAGCCATGCAAGGCGGGGAACATATTTTTATTTTCTCGGATTATGACGCGGACGGCATTCCCGGGGCTGTCGTTCTCTCGGATTTTTTCAAGAAAGCCAAATACGAGAATGTTTCTTTTTATATTCCGCATCGTCATGACGAAGGATTTGGTTTGAATTGCGATGCGATCGATATCGCCAAAGAAAAAGGAGCAACGCTTTTAATTACCGTAGATTGCGGAATCGCAGATTGCGAAGAAGTGGCGTATGCAAATAAAAAGGGAATCCAGGTGATTATCACGGACCACCATGAACCTGGAAAGAAACTTCCCGCCGCATATGCCACTGTGGATCCAAAAGTGAAATCTAAGAAAGAGTACCCTTTTAAAGAATTGTGCGGTGCCGCCATGGCTTTTAAACTTGTTCAAGCAATTCTTTCAAAAGAAAGATTTGGCATTAAAGAAGGCATGGAGAAGTGGTCTCTTGATATGGTAGGCATCGCCACTCTTTCGGACATGGTTCCCTTGGTCGGAGAGAATAGAATTCTTTCTAAATTCGGCTTGGATGTATTGAAGAAAACTCCAAGACCTGGATTGGTGGCATTATTCCGCAAACTGAATATGGATCAGCGATTCATTACCGAAGACGAT
>JAQBQW010000028.1 GCA_028286805.1 Parcubacteria group bacterium
GCCGCGTCTCGAGCTACCGCAAAGAGTTTGTGTGGTCCGTCTGGTACGCCAGTTAAAGCCCAGGTCGTGGTGGTTGAAGTAATATTGGTACCAACTTTTTCAGTATTCAAAGCTCTTCCGTTAGACCAAAACTGAACACCGATTACACCTCCTCCAACATCCGAAGATGTTGCAGTAATATTTAATGAACTTCCTGTAATCGTCGCGCCATTGAGCGGTGAAGAAATTGATATCACCGGAGCTGTAATATCTTGAAGCACCATTGTGAACGTAATGGTGTAGTCACTTGTGTTCGCATTAGACGTTCCATCTATACATCGAACGTAATAAGTGTGTGAACCAGCAGAAAGTCCGGTTAGATTTTGCGAATGAGATGTTCCTCCTGTCGTAGAAAATGTGTTTGCAATTGAAGCGTACGAAGTGCTTGCAACGGTTCCATATTTACACGTCGCATTTTCGTCCGTGGTAACAGACAGTGTGGCATCCAATGGATTTGTGGTAACCGTTCCTGTTGGAGAACCGTTTGAAAGGACAGGGGGCAGGATGTCCGTGGAAGTTGTGGTGCCATACACTGTGGAAGATTTTGCGGACTGATTCCCCTGTTCGTCTGTGGCTGAAATCGCGTATCCATACACAGTGTTTCCTGTGAGCGTGGTATCTGAATATGAAAGAGTTCCCGCTGTCGAAGATCCCACTCCGGTAGATGGCGTACAACTTACACCAGTACATCTAAAAATATTGTAGTAGCTTACCCACTCGTTATCAGTGGAAGACGCCCATGAAAGAGATGCTCGCGTTGGAGTCGCCGGAACAACGGCAAAGGATGACGGAACAGATGGAGCAGTGACATCAACAACCGCAGAATAAAATGATGCGAAACTCGCACCCCATCCGGTTGCAGTACTGAATGTCCATGTCGGCGAATATGATCCCGAAGTTGAAGATGCAACTTGATATGCAGCATTCAATGTTACTCCTCCGGTATTTGGCGGGGTCACCAAGGTATACCCGGATGGAAGAGCGTTTATCGTTCCCGCTTTTCTTACTGCACTAATCAAGAGAACTTGTTTTCCGGAGACCGGAGTAATGGTTCCCGGTGCAGGCGTTGTCGAGAAGCCGGAATTTTCAGCAACTGGTCCCATGATGGTTCCAGATATTTTTATACCACTCCATTCTTGAATTGCACCTCCTGGAACGGCTGCGCTGGAACCGGTGTGGTTTATAGTGGCAACAGTACCCGCTCCCGAACCAACAATTCCATACCAAATGTCGACGGCCGCTGTAGTACTTGAAACAACCGCTCTATTCCACACCACTCCTGTTTGAGAAATAGTTGAAACTCCAAATGCTGTGGTGTTAATTGCTTCTTCGAATGTAAGAACGTTTCCACTTACCGGTGTACCAGAAAGAGTAATGGTGTACACGGGATCGTTTACAACCGCAAAACCGGTCGCCTGCTGAATGGGGGCTGTAGAAATTGCAGCGTCAGCATGTTGTATAAAAAAAAGAGAGGATGAAAAAAGGAAACAGATAACAATAAAAAAATTCCTGAATGAATTCTTAACGTCTAAGGAGCATATACTCATAAAATTCTATGAGTATATTGTACCAAAATTTATTGGCTAACTATATGTGAATTGAGGTATTCGCGAGTTCCTTTTCCGTCGATTGTAGGGACTTTTTTTCCTGGATTGAACATATACGCAGGATCAAATATTTCTTTGGTTCTTTTAAATAAGTCGATTGCATCATTTGAATACATGAAATTCAAGTATGGAGTGCGTACAATACCGTCATTATGCTCTGCAGTTATCGACCCTTTGTACTCAGCAACAAGTTTATATACCTCATTTTCAATAGTATTTATCAAGGTTTTAGTATCTTTATCCTGCATTTTCATCAATGGGATAATATGGAAGTTTCCGTTGCCGGCATGACCTGCAATAGTGTAAACCAAGTTGTGGCGATCCAATATCTCTCTCATACGCGGCAGAAACTCCGGCATGTACTTTGGATCGACAATGACGTCATCTATGAAAGGAGCTGTTCGGCTCCCCTGCACGTGCTTTCTGAGCAAATTGAAGCTTTCCCTTCTAATGGTCCAATACTTGTCTGATTCCTCCTGGCTACGCGTTTCCCTCTCGATAAAGTTAAAGTGCGAAATTCTCTTTTTTAAATTTTGAATCTTATTTTCAATCTCCGCCATATCGTTGCCCGCATATTCCACCAACACAACAAGTTTAGGTAATCCCTTTTCGCGCATCATCATGAATGCTTCCGGAATAAAGGAGAAAATTAATTTCATAAAATGTTTTGGTCTGAGCGACTTCAACATTTCCGGAAAAAATTTAAACGCAAGTTTCAATGTCGAATCATCGTATGTTTCTACGGAATCTGGATTGGTGGGAAGAATTTCATTTACCAATTCTGCAAGTTTTGTCAGATCGGGCAAAAAGATAACGAAAAGTTTAGACATCTTTTCAACGGGAACGAGTCTCAGTTTCATTTCAGTTACCAAACCGAGAGTACCCTGTGAACCGACCAGAAGGCGGTTGAGGTCAAAGACCTCTTCCCCGGTTTGGGCAGGCTGCCAGAGGTTCCAGAGATAATATCCGGCTGAGTTCTTGGAGACCTTTGGACGGGCTTCTTCCACTACCCTTTTATTGGCCGATACGAGGTTGGCGATATCCTTGTATATCTTTCCTTCAAAATCTTTCTGTGCCATCTTCACCTCAAGCTCATTTCGAGAAAGGGGCTTCACGACATATTCTTTTCCGTCTGCAAAAATTACTTTTGATTCGAGAATGAAATTTTCCATCTTGCCGTATCTGAGCGTCTTCTCCCCTGCGCTGTTGTTGCCGAACATTCCACCTAATGCATTCAAGCTTTTGGATGCTGTATAGCAGGGCAAGAGAAGATTCTTTTCCAAAGTCTTGGGTTCAAAGTCTCTATAAAATACGCCGGGAGACACCACTGTTCCGGATTCTTTAATTTCACCAATCGTATTCATATGCTTCATGACGTCGACGATAATCGAGTCATTCAGAGAGCCGCCGGACATGCAGGAACCGGCTGCGCGGATAGTGATGGAGAGGGTCGGATCGTTCTTCTTGTTTTCTTCCACCCACTTCACCAAATTCCGAATATCCTCCGAATCCTTCGGATATACCACCAGTTTTGGACGGACTTCAAAAAGGGATGCATCTATTGAATACTTTTTCAATGTTGCCTCATCGTCTGCAACTTCACCCTTAAAAAATGTTTGGATGGCTTCCTTCACGGTTAGTTCATCTTATTAAAGACTTTTAATTTCTGAATGACCAGCTTCTTCATTTCCGCCACCCCTTCGGCCATAAACTTATAGGGAGCGAGTTCGTCCGAACTCATGCCTCTTTCGATTCCCTTTTTATACGCCTGGCGGAGTTCTGTGTTGATATGGACAATTCGAACTCCCGCATCTATCGCCGCCGAGACTTCTTCGTCCGTATTGCCGGAGGCTCCATGGAGCACCAAAGGAACGCTGACCGCCTTAGCAATTTCCTTGATTCTCTCGATATTGAGCTTTGGCTCTCCTGATTTGATGAGACCGTGGATGTTGCCCACTGAAGGAGCAAAGAGGTCTACGCATGTTTCTTTCACAAAGGTGACCGCATCTTCAGCAGTGGTCTGAGTTTCTTCGGATACTCCTTCGGGTATTTCATCTCTGAGCATTGAACCTGTTCCGATAAATCCAAGTTCTCCTTCAACCAGCATGCCGGGAGATTTTTCTCTCGCGTACTGAACGACTTCTTTTGTCATCATCACATTTTCAAAGAAAGGTTTTTCAGCGCCGTCGATAATAACAGAATCAAAGGTATTGTCGACCGCTTCTTTCGAAGCTTCAACAGAATAGGTGTGGTCCGCATTCAAAAAGACGGGAAGGCCTTTATCTTTCTCCGCCTGAACCAATACGCGTATTTCAGCAACTCCCAAAAAGCTTCTTTCTTTTTCCGAGACCCCGATAATGACCGGAACACCGAGTTCCGTTGCTGCTTCCACCACTGCTTTTAATCCCTCTGAATCTGAAATATTAAAATGGCCGATAGCGACGTTCTTTTCTCCCGCCCAGTCTATGTATTCTTTAAGTGTTTTCATACCTTTCATTCTAACACGCGGGAAAGAGTCGTGATAGAATATCCATATGAATGAATTTGTGGCAATTGGAGATACCGTCGTCGATGCTTTTATCAGACTCGGAGACAAAAGCCGCGCCCAAGTAACTGGGACCCCGGACAGCGCGGACTACCGGCTCTCCATTCCTTTTGCAGACAAGATACCCTACGAAGATGTGACCATCATTAATGGCGTCGGCAATGCCGCAAACGCAGCCGTATCCGCCTCCAGGCTCGGTCTCAAGACAGCCCTCATTACAAACCTCGGCAATGATCAATACGGTAAAGACTGCATTGAACATTTCAAAAAGAATGGGCTCGACACGCGTTTCGTCCAGATTCACGTTAATAAAAAGACCTGCTATCATTTTGCTCTCTGGTATGGCGCCGAACGCACCATCCTCATCAAACACGAAGAATATCCATATACTCTTCCAGATGTCGGCTCTCCGAAATGGATATATTTCAGTTCTGTTAATCAGAAAGCCTTTCCGTATCACGAACATGTGGCTGAATTTATGGATAAACATCCTGAAATCAAGCTTACTTTCCAGCCGGGCAAAGGAGAGATTGCGATCGGCAAAGAAAAGCTTGCTCATTTGTATAGACGCGCGGACATAGTCTTCTGCAATGTTGAAGAAGCTGGGAAAATCCTCGGTATCGAGACGCTGGGTGTTCAGGAACTTTTGAAGCGCATGCATGCTCTCGGACCAAAAATGATGGTCATCACAGACGGACCCAAGGGAGCATACGCATTCGACGGAACAGATATGTGGTTTGTACCACCCTATCCCGATTCCAAACCTCCCTTTGAACGTACTGGCGCGGGAGACGCATTTGCTTCAACAACAGTGGCAGCTCTCGCTCTTGGCCACGATCTCCCTACCGCCCTTTCAATGGGAGCGACCAACTCAATGTCTGTTGTTCAATATGTTGGAGCCCAAGAAGGCCTCCTTTCTATGGACCAAATCAAAAAGCACCTCGCAGAGGCGCCTTCTGATTTCAAACCTCGTAAACTTTAGAAATTACCGAGCTGTTTTCTGATTGAATCAATCAATGCTTGAATTGCAGTGAGCGTATTGGCTGAATTCGGAGCGACGGTGATCGTCACGCTTCCTGTCGAAGATCCTGCTGAGTTTGAACATGTCACAGAATACGATGTGGTGGTCTGTGGCCATACAGCTGTAGTACCACTCGTATTCTGAAATGTTGGAAGAGCGCTCGAACATGTTCCTGCCACTGCACCAGTTGCAGACCAGGTGATGATTGACTGACCCCCAGGTGCAACAGTGAGCGGACTTGCGCTAATGGTCATCACAGGTTTTGTACCGGCTACTGTCGGAGCTACTGTAACCGTCACGCTGCCAGAGGAAGCGCCTCCTAATCCGTTACAATTTATAGTGTATGTTGTTGTCTGAGTTGGAGAAACCGGAACATTTCCGCTTGCTCCGTTGTAATTTGCATTGTAGAGACTTGGAATAGAACATGATGAAGCGTTTGTTGCATTCCACGATAGCCACGTAGTTCCACCTCCTGCTGGAAGAGACGCTGGGCTTGCAGTAAAGGTAACGGCGGGAGACGGATTAACAACAGCAGCCGCAGAAACATTTACGGTAGCGCTTGTTGGATTGCTAGATCCGGCAGTATTTGAACAGGTCATTGTATACGTGAATGCACCGGCAGCGGTAAATGCAGGAAGGCTTGTAACCGTACCTCCGGTTGTACCGTCAGAAGAAAGATTGGTTTTACCCTGTCCTCCCCATCCAGGACCGTTACCGGTAGAAGAACAATATGTTGGTGAGTTTATGGCCTTCCATGTAAGGACGGGTCTATCGCCGACCTGTGCAGTCGTATTGTTAAGAGAAAGCGTAACAAGAGGAGAAACCGCTTGGGCTGTACACGAAGCCGATGCAGATGCGGAAGCGGAATTCGAGAAATTATACGTATCTACTCCTCCAACCACAGGCATTACCTGGTAGGAATAACTTGCTCCGGGAGTAAGGTTTGTATCAGTCCATGAGGTATTTGTGGTTGAAGTGACTGGTCCTCCGTTTCTATATATTTTATATGTTGAGGCGCCGGAAACCGAGGTCCAAGACAGGTTCATGTTTCCTCCGCAGGCATAGTTAGTGCTGACGGTAAGGACTGGGTTTACAGGAGCTTGAGTGGCGGTAAGGATATTGACCGTCGAAGGCTGGCTTGTGCCGTACGCATTTTTACATGTAAGGGTAAACAATCCAGTGCCGTATGTAGTCAGCGAACCCGAGGTGGTCGTGTCTCCATATTTATATGGCTGTTCTGAATTGAGGAGTAAACACGAGGTTGCATTTGTCGATGACCAGTTAAGATTTGTTGGTTGACCGACATTTACAGTCGTTGGTGAAGCTGTAATTTTTGCTGTAGGAACTTGGTTTCCGGCTCCTGTACTATTTGAAGGATTATTTGAAAGAGACGTCCATGTTACAACCATCCCCTTTGTGTCGTCTTTGTAGGAAGAATTCCAGCACTGAACTCCAATGGAAGCGTAGCTTACGAGAGCACCGTATCCGTCTTTCTGTCCGGCAGTATTGAAGGTTCTGGTTCCGGAAGTAGGCAGGTTTCTATTATCCCAAGTCGTACCATCCGTGAAAGTCAGTTTGGTCTGGCCATATGTATTGCAGTATGAAGCATTTTTAGAATCCCAGCTGAATGTAACCGAACTTACATTTCCTAAATCCAACTGCGGCTGCATATAACCGGTGGATGAATTACCGTTTACGCGGACATTCACAACCGGTGCCGATATAACTGATTGTGTATCAACAGGATTAATTGGAGTGATGGGAACTACCAGAACAGGCGGTTTAAGTTGGGTTGTACCATTACATCCATACAACTGATTCAATTTCATTCGAGTGCTGACTCCCACGAATCCGTTGCCAGACGTAAGTCCGTTTGGAGCCAAGATATCACTCGCATATTTCTGTTGGAAGCTTCGAACTGCAGCTTCGGTAGAAACGCCGAATACTGCGCCTGCAGCTTTTTCATCAGTAGTTATTGTAAATCCTTCTCGCTCGAGTGCTTTCTGCAGATTCTCAATCATGCTTGATTGTGCGGAAGTTTGTCCGTCACCTATTTTCAAATTCTGGGTAAAGGTGTAGCAGAAACCAGTATTATTTGTAACCGTAGGAAATGTACCCGTTGGAACGTATGTGGGAGGTGTAGTTTGAGTTCCATTCTGAAGAGCTGAAATCTGCTGTAATAAAATATTTACCTGTGCTTGGAGCTCATCGATAGTGGTAAGAGCTTTTGCTGAAGGAATGGAAACGAATAACAGGCCAAGGGAAAGCAACAAACCGGCAAATAATTTTTTCATGAAATAATGTTATGTATAACTACCCTTAATAGTAACAACCCCCCACGATTACACCACAAAAGCTATCCCCACTATTTTGAGAGCTCTTTTACGGCCTTGACGATGTCTTTCTCCCCCAGTCCGTAAAATTCTATAATCTCTGCGGGAGTCCCAGACTGCCCAAATCGATCATTCACTCCAATAAAACGAATAGGAACGGGGAAGTTGGATGCGAGACATTCTGCTACGGCACTTCCCATTCCTCCGTGAATCTGATGCTCTTCAACTGTTACTATTTTTCCCGCTCTTTTAGCCAGAGTAATAACTGCTTCTGTATCTAAAGGTTTAATCGTTGAAAGATTCATTACTTCAACCAGAGTTCCCTCCTTCTCTAAAGTCTTTGCTGCAAGCAAAGCTTTATGAAGCAGCGCACCGGTTGCGATAATGCCTACTTGAGGAGTTTTGTTCACGCTCGGAGACCACATAATCTGCGCTTTTCCGATTTCAAACGGAGTGTCAGGGGTAGTCATAACGGGAGTTTTTTCTCTCGCGAGACGGAGGTAGACCGGAGTACTTGTTTTTGATATGGCAACGGTAGCCTTTTTTGCTTCTACCGCATCGCAGGGAGAAATAACCACCATGTTTGGCATGACGCGTGTAATTGCAATGTCTTCAATGGCCTGATGAGTTCCTCCGTCTGGTCCCACAGACACTCCAGCGTGGCTGCCGACAATTTTTACTGGGCGATCATTATAAGCAATGGTAGTTCGAATCTGTTCCCAGTTTCTTCCTGGAGAAAACATCGAGTATGAGGTGATGAAAGGAATCTTCCCCATGGCCGCCATACCGGATGCAACCGATGCCATGTTCTGTTCAGCCACACCCATTTCCACAAATCTGTTTGGAAACTTTTCCTTGAACTTATCCATCTGAGTGGATTCGGTTAAGTCTGCACACAAACCAACCACTTGGGGGTTTTCTTCGGCAGCCTGCACCAACCCTTCTCCGAAACCTTTTCGGATGGGAACTTGTTCGACATCTGCATCGAATAGTTTTTCGTTTAGTTTTAAAAGAGGGTTAATCATTATGGTGTCCCTGTATCTTACCTCCCAAAGAACGCAATTCCTTAATCGCCATTTCCGCTTCAACCGGAGTTGGGGGTTTGCCGTGCCAGCGATAATCCTGTTCGAATTCTTTCACTCCTTTGCCCGGAATTGTATGGGCAATGATAACGGTTGGTTTCTCATAAATAGTTTTGGCCATTTCAAATGCATCTGCGATTTCTTCTATATTGTGTCCGTCTATTTCGATGACGTGCCAATTAAACGCCCTCCATTTATCCGAAAGCGGTTCAAGGGGCATGATGGTTTCGGTATAGCCGTCGATCTGAATATTGTTTCGGTCCACCACAGCCACCAAGTTATGCAGTTTATTTTTCCCTCCGAGCATCACCGCTTCCCAGGTTTGCCCTTCCTCCTGTTCCCCGTCAGACATCATGCAGTAGATGCGTCTTTTGTGATCCTGCGCATCCATTGAATCTGCAATGGCCATACCCACCGCCTGGGAAAGTCCGGAACCGAGGGGACCGGAAGACGTTTCAAGCATTGGTAGAAATTCCCTGTGCGGATGGCCTTGGAGTCGCGAGCCGAACTTTCTTAACGTTTTTAGTTCTTCCACGGGGAAATATCCCGAATGCGCCATGGTGGAATAAAGGACGGGGCAGATATGTCCGTTGGACAAAACAAGCATGTCTCGTTCCGGCCACGTTGGTTCCGTAGGACGATGATTCAGCGTATGAAAATAAAGGGTGGAGAATATATCAGACATGCCGAGAGGTCCGGCGGTGTGGCCGGATCCAGCAGCAACTAACATATCAATAATTGAAAGGCGAATATCATTCGCCTTTTCTTCGATCATTGTTTTCTTTTCTTCAGTAAGGTGCATTATTTAAAGTTCTAGAAAATCGAAAAGGGAACCTTCGGGATCGCCGGATTCAAAGATGGCGGATCCAACAATCAATCTTTCTGCTCCGGCTTCGATCAACTCTTCGGCGTGTTCGATGGTCACTCCTCCGTCTATCGCAATAATCGTATCTTCGTGCGTCTTCTTCAGCTCCCTTATTCTATCAAAAATAACCGGATTAAACGCCTGTCCCTGCGAACCAATTTTATCTATTGCCATGAGCTGAACGAAATCCGCTTCGAGAACGTGCGGTAATACGTTTTCTATCGGCGTGTCTATGTTGACGGCCAATCCTATTTCTACACTAACCATGGAGGCAGCTGAACCGAATCGCTGTCTCAAACTATTCAATACCGTGCTGACCTCATCGTCCGATTCAAAAGATTCGATATGAACGATTATCCTTTCAGCCCCGGCTCGAATCCAATCTTCGGCAATATCTTCTGGGTGTCTTACCATTAAGTGCGCTTCAAAGCTCAAATCTTCCCAGAAAGGAAAACCTTCGACCTCGTGTGCTATTTTTAGAAATTCAGACGGGTCTCCTGCATACGGCCATGAGGAACGGTCTGTCAGAGTTTTGTCTTCGACATCAATATGCACCATGGGAATGTGCCCGATTACCATCTCGAGTTTTTCATGAAGGTCTAAAAAGTCTTCGGGAAGAATCGCCGGGATGATGCTCGTCATAGATTGTTTATTTTATTGATTCTTCTGATGTGTCTTTCGTCTCCGGAAAAGGGGGTGTCGAGCCATAACTTGATGGCGTGTTTCGCTTCGTTCTCGTTGATGAAGCCGGAACCCAAGGAAAGAACATTCGCATCATTATGCGTGCGGGATAGTTTTATAATACTGAGTTCTCCTCCATACCAAAGCGCTGCGCGAATTCCCTCCTGCTTGTTTGCAGACATTGCTTCCCCTTGTCCGGATTTTCCCAACACAATTCCTTTGGATTCGGGATCCGCAGAAACAGCTCTCGCCACCGCAGAAATAAAGTCCGGATAATCGTCTGTTTCGTCATAGACGAATGCACCCATGTCTTCGGCCGTATATCCAAGTTCGTGCAAGAAGGGGATCAACTTCCCTTTTAATTCGAACCCTGCATGATCAGACCCAATATAGATCTTCATAGTTATTGAATTGAAGCCCCAAGTTTTGACACATGATCCACAAGCGTATAGGTGTACCCCATTTCGTTGTCATACCACGCCATCACCTTAATCAGATTTCCTCCAATGACTTTTGTGAGAGAAAGATCTGCAATCGAACCGTATCGTGAACCCAAGATATCGGTTGAAACCAATTCTTCTTCAGTAACCGAGAAAATGCCTTCCCACTTCTTATCTGCTGCAGCTTTCTTTAATGCGGCATTTACTTCTTCCACGGTCGTATTTCTTTCAGAGATGAATGTTATGTCCACAATAGATCCTGCAATCACCGGAACGCGGATTGAAAGACCGTCAAAGAGTCCGGTGAGCTTTGGAAATGCTTTGGTCACGGCAATTGCCGCTCCCGTGGTAGAAGGAACTATGTTTTGCGCAGCAGCTCTTCCCTCTCTAAATCCTTTTTTAGACGGACCATCAATGAGCGCCTGGGTGGCAGTGTATCCGTGTACCGTATTCAATACTGCTTTTTGAATACCTACAGCCGCATCAAGGATAGCAATGAGAGGAGAACCTGCGTTTGTGGTACACGATGCATTTGAAGTGATCTGGCATGTAGCCAACTTATCTTCGTTCACTCCCATGAGGATGGTGGCACCTTCAATACCGGCAATCGGTTCATCTTTCATCGGCGCGGTCACCACAACTCGTTTTGCACCTGCATCGAGATGAACCTTGGCTTTTTCATACGATGTAAACAATCCTGTAGATTCAACCACAATATCAATATTCAAATCTTTCCAAGGAAGTTTGGCCGGATCTTTTTCCTGAATAAACTTGATTTCATGCCCGTCGATAATAAGAGCGCTTTTATCCGCTGAAACTTTCACGTCTAAATCAGATTTGCCGTATACCGTATCGTATTTGAAAAGATAGGCAATATTTTCAATATCTCCCAAATCATTCATGGCAACAACATCCAATTCTGGATGTTCTTTAGCCAATTTATAAAACGCGCGTCCGATTCTGCCTGCGCCGTTAACGGCTACTCGTATTGTTTTCATAAATCTAGTATATCACGCAACAGTTTCTGTCTTCTCCTCCACTTTCTTGGCTGAAGCGTGTCCATCTACCTCATACGAAGTGTTTTGAGCCTCAAAGAAGTTCACCAATTCGAATACGTCTGTGGCGGTAGACATCCATTTTGCGGGGTTTGTCGCATTATAGTGCTTTGGCAATCCGAGCTCTTCGAGTCTTCTGTCTGCCACATACTGCACATATTGGTTCACATAATCCGCATTCAAACCAAGAATACCCTGGGGGAACAAATCCTTGTTGTATGCAGTTTCGAGATCCACTCCATCGATAATAATCTGCTGGATTTCATTGGCGAATTCTTCGGTTAACAGTTCTTCGTTTTCTTCGAGAATGGTGTGAACGAGGTTAATGCCGAATTTAAGATGGAGGGATTCATCTCGGATAACCCAGTTGATCATCGAACCGAAGTTTCGAAGCTGGTTTCTTTGTCGGAACGAAAGCGCCACCATGAAACCGGAATAGAACCAGATTCCTTCCATGACGATGTTTGTGGCAACCAAATTTCGGATGAAATCTTTCTTTCCTTCAACGCTTGAGATATCGAGGGTATCTTCGGTCATTCTCCTCATGTATCTATTGATGTAGTCTTCCTTGGCGGTCATTGAAGGAACATTCAAATGAAGATCGAAAATCTTTTCTTTGTCGAAAGGGAAAGTTTGAAGAACGTATTCGAAAGCAACGCAGTGGTTTGCTTCTTCCCACATCTGCTTTGCAAGATACAGATGGCATTCCGGGGACTTGAGATACGGGTAGATTCCCAAAGCGATCGAACGGTTAACAATGAGTTCTGCAGGATTGAAGAACGCCATCAAAAACTTAACGGCGTGTTTTTCGTCTTCGGTCATATTCGCCCAGTCATCTAGATCTTCTTTCAGTGTGATTTCGTGCGGAAACCAGGTGTTTCGAACTGCTTGGTTGTACAAATCATATGCCCATTGGTACCTGATGGGGTGTAGGTTCATATCGTCCGGCGTGGCTTTTCCGATGAGCATTGGGAATATTAAATTAATTACTGGCAACTAATACATGCGTTTGCATCTGCAGGATCCTCCGGCATATGGATGGTATATCCTCCTGAAGGAGCAGGCTTCTGAATCTGCGCGGTCATCTCGATCATTTCAACCGGTTCAACTCGCACTACAATACCAGATTCAACGGGGATGGTAATAGGTGCAACTTCTTCAACAATGTGTTCAATTATTGGAACAGGTTCTTCTTTTATCGGTTCAGTTACGGAAGACAATCCCGCTACCGCTCCGAATCCTTTTCTTCCCATCTTTTGTGCCTTATTCACAGCCACGGTGGACTGTTCGGCGGTGTGACGAGGCTTCATATGGAGATAGTAGGTGGATTTCAAACCTTTCTTCCAAGCGGTTGAATAGAGGTCCATCATGACGTCCACATCTCGTGAATCGAGATAAATGTTTCGAGACAATGCCTGGTCAGTCCATTTCTGCGCCCGTGCGGCAACTTCAACATATGCGTACGGAGAAGTAGTAAACGAAGTTTTGTATATATCTTTGATGTGCTGGGGAATCTTGTCTATGTTGGTAAGGTCTCCTTGGTGCGCAATGATCTGTTCCTTTACTTCATCCCAGATACCTAGGTTGTTGAGATCTTTAACCAAGTTGTGGTTAAGATCAAGATATTTTCCGGAAAGAGTGTTTCGAGAGAATACCTGAGCAAATCGTCCGTCGATGCCGGGAACGGTTCCTGCAACGAGACCGATGGTTGCATTTGGAGCAACCGCCATAAGAGTGGCGTTTCTCATTCCCTTCTTCACTTTTTCTCGGAGGATATCCCAATTAAGGCCCTTGTGGTGGGAAACTTTGTCTACAGCAAGAGGGACTCCCCGTCTGTCTTCGAGTATTTCAAGAGTATCAATTGGAACCTGACCCTTGGACCAGCGTGATCCTTCAAAGTTTTTGTAGCTTCCTCGTTCCTGGGCAAGATTGGCGCTTTCGTCTATTGCCATGTATGAGACGAATTCAAAGATTCGGTCGGTAAAGTTATAAGCAGCTTCGGATTCATAAGCAATACCAATCTTTTCAAAAACGTCTGCAAGTCCCATCACTCCGAGTCCTACTGCTCTGTTCTCTGAATCTGATTTTCTGGCCTCAGCAATAGGAAGAAGGTTGATATCGATCAAGTTATCGAGCTGGCGAATAGCGGAACGAACGGTTTCTTCGAGTTTCTGCCACTGAATCTCTTTGTTAATGATATGCGCGGCCAAGTTGAGCGATGCGAGGTTGCATACAGCGATATTGTCTTTATCCTGAGGCAAACAAATCTCTGTACACAAATTAGACATGTGAATCGTACCTGTATTGTTGTTCATAGCGCGGAGGTTGATCGGATCTTTCCACACTTGCCATGGATGAGAGGTTGTCTGCAAAGCAACGAGCATCTGACGATACAATTCTTTGGCTGGAACTTTCTTAAACATATACAATTTACCCTCTTCTGCCATTTGGACGTACTCCATATATCTTTTAGAGAATACTTTTCCATACATTTCATTCAAATCCGGAGTTTCTGCAGGATCGAACATGTACCAGTCTTCTCCAGTACCAACACGCTTCATAAACTCGTCTGAAATGAATGCTGCTGTATTTGCCGTGCGCATTCTCATGTAATCGTCTCCCGCATTATGTTTCCATTCGAGGAAATCAGGAAAATCATAGTGCCAGGTTTCCATGTAGAAACAAAGCGCTCCTCTTCGTTTGCCGGCACGCATGATGGCACGTATTGCCGTATCCATAATCTTGGCAAAAGGAGTTGGGCCGGATGATACTCCGTTAGTAGATTTGAGCGGAGATCCGGATGCGCGAAGCTTAGTCAAAGAAACTCCCATACCTCCCGAACCTTTGGAGAGCATCATGACGTCAGAAACGGATTTAGAAATATGCGCCATGTCATCATGGACTTCCATGAGGAAACAGTTGGCGAGGGCCGGACGAGTGGTACCCGCACCGAGGTTAACCGAACTGCCTGCGATATATTCCATGCGAGACATCTTGTCGTAGAAACGGATTGCGGCATCAGTTGGATTGGCTTCGTTGTACGAGAGTCCCATGGCAACGCGCATAAAGAAAATTTGAGGCGTTTCAACGTGATCCTGATTCTTGTTGGTCAACAAATAAAGTTCTGCCACCGTTGAGATGCCCGTGTACTGAAAAAGACCGTCTCGTTTGAGATCAAGAGCTGCAGCTAACATAGGAAGATCGAACTTTTCTCTCATTCGAACATCTAACCTGCCCTCGGCGATTCCTTCTTCGATGTATCGATTGAAATATTCTTTATGCTTAATATCCAGAGTATGAGGATCGTTGTCATAAGGCCCGAGAACCTTTTTGTATATTGTTTTCAAGAAAAGACGGGTGGCAATAGTGTCATATCCGAGGTCATCTTTAATGTTTTGAACGGCGGCAATAATAGTTGCCTGGTCCATCTGTTCTGTTGAAATGCCATCGTAGACTGTCAATCGAGTATCAGTGGCAACCTGCATCACTTTTGAGATCGGATCGGTAAGACCGAACGCTGCGCGTTCGATCGATTTGTTGATCATATCCGCATTAAATTCCTCTTTTGTACCGTCTCTTCGTGTGATGTATGGACTCATATTTTTTGTGCTTATTTCTTCATATTGTACGCATTAAATACCTCAAAAAGTTGGGGATAACTTTTCTTTTTGATTCAAAAAATAGAATGGAGAGAGTGTAAAGTCTTATCCGAAAACAGCCCTAAAAATAACATCCAAAATCGACCGTGTCCTTTAAAAATTAATGTCCGATAGAAAATTTTGAGCCAATGTTGATTCCATTTTTTAAAGCATATCCTGCGGGTATTTCGAGCACGTATTGTGCGTCACTTTTTGGGTAAAAAACCTTCGGATATGTGTCTGGTGAAAGGGAGTTTTCTATACTTACCACTTCCCCATTATTGGCCCAAATGATATCAATCGGAAACAGCATATCTTTCATCCAGAATCCTTGTTTTCCCGGAGTGGAAAATACGAACAGCATGCCTGTGCCGGAATCCAAAGAAGATCTTCCGCCCAAACCCTGCTGACGCAAAGATTCCGTATCGGCAATTTCAGCCAGAACTGAATTCCCTCCGATGTTTACGGTCGTTTGTTTATAGAGCAAGGGAACATCAGCCGGCACATCTTTTTTATGGATTAAAACCAAAAAAATAAGAGCGAGAGCAGCTAAGCCCAACAGTAATTTTTTCATGAACTAACTATACCTTACTTAACGAATGTTCGATTGAATGAATGTTTGAGTTTTTGGACCGTAATATCCGACAGGAGGCGTGATACCGTACTTCACCTGGAATTCTGCCAGCGCAGTTTTGGTCAGAGGACCGAAATAATGCGTAATGCCATTTTTTACAAGCGCACGTGCAGCCGGACCTGCGTTCAATGTTGCAAGTAACTTCTGCAGATCGTAGACATCATTTCCTTTTGCTCCTATTTCAAGATCTCTACCCGTTGATACCGGAACAGATGCTAAGACATCCAGCAATGACTGTGGAACCACAATTCCCAAAAGCTGGGCCTGGAGAATCAAACTTCTATTATTCTGAATCAAAAGAATTTGTTGGGCGGACAGCGATGTGTTCTGTGGCGTTACCGGAGAAGGAGAAGAAGCACTCGATGATGTTCTTCTCTTACCGCTTATTGATAATGTGAGCGCTCCGTTACCGCCGGCAGTGAAAGGCGGAAGGGTGAAAGTTACTATCTCGTCGCTTAGATTGGCGTTGCCCAATTGATCCACACAGCGTATGTAGTATGTATATGTCGTGCTTGCCTGCAAGAAGTTCGCTCCGAAACTATGGCTCGTGCTTCCGGTAAATATGAAGAGTCCGCTCATTGAAATATATGGAGTGCCCGCAGATGTGCTGTAACGGCATGTGGCATTCTCGTTCGTGGTTACATGAACGCTCACGCTCGCCACTCCGGCGGTCAATGTACCTGAAGGAGAGACACCGCTGATAACGGGAGGGGTTGTATCGCCCGCCCCGTTGGAAACGGTGACCGTTACGGCAGTGGATGTTGCATAATTTCCCGCTCCGTCTCGAGCAACCGCAACCAGAGAATGGCTTCCATCGGTAGCCGAGGTGGTGTTCCATGTAATTCCATATGCGGATGAAGTGTCTTCTGTGCCCAAATTGGTTCCGTCGAGTTTAAACTGAACTCCAATTACTGATGTATTGTCTGAAGCAGTTGCGGACACAGCCACCGAAGAACCTGACACCGTGGCTCCGTTTGTGGGAGCGGTCATCGATACAGTTGGAGGAGTCACATCTCCCCCGCTGCCAATGGTGAATGAAATAGTGTAGTCGGTCGGATTAACAAACGAGTTTATATCCGAACATCGCACATAATACGAATGCGCTCCGACCGAAAGACCGGTCAAACCTTGGCTGTGACTAGTTCCTCCCGTAGACGAGAACGTGGAAGCGATCGAAGCGTACGCGGTTCCCGGCACCGTTCCGTATTTACACGTTGCGTTTTCATCCGTTACTACAGTAAGCGTTGCAGAAGTTGTTGTTGAAATGACGCCTGCGGGACTTCCGCCGGATACTACCGGCGGAGCGAAGTCTCCAGTCAGTACCCCGGCGGTTTTTGCATTCAACGTCGTCATGTTTACTCCAATATCCGTACCGTCAGAAGCCGTATTGTGTCCTGGACTATTTGAGGCAAGACGGAAGTCTTGTCCGGCAAGGTTGACGAAGTTGACCGAGGAAATACTTGCCAGGGCAACGTTTGTAGCGGGATACGAAGCATTGTTTGTAGATTGAATGAGGTTATTTAAGAATGTACCGCTTCCGGTGAATACACCGACTGACTGAGTACCTTCAGTCAGTCCGGGTGCTTTAACTCCATATGTCGCGCCGGCAATAAGGTTGTCATTTATTCTTGTATTACTATCCGGCATGCCAGCTGGTTCTATGGCGAATCCAGAAGTTGTCGCAATAAAGGTATTGTGCTTGAACGTCATGTCGGTTTGACTATCGAAGAGAGTTAGTGCACTTCCCTTGTCTCCAATATACGGAGGAGTGTTGACGTTATATCCGAGGTTGTTTGCAAACAACATTTTCTGCGCAGGGATCATTAAGTTTTCTCCGTCGCCAGAATCAGAAGGGATTTTCAAAATTGCTCCAACGTTTCTAATGATGTTGTTAGTGAAGGTGATATTTGCAACGATCGTCGTTGTCGCACCTGCTCCCCCGGAATCCTGCTGGTTGTTTCCCTTGATGTTGACACCCGTTCCATCTTGGTTGGCATTCCAGTTTCCGTCTAGAATGTTTCCGTCGATAAGCATGCGCTGTGCAGTCTTCAACTCGAATAAGTTTTTAACATTCCACCAAGGCTGTCCGTCTGATCGGGAGAGTGCACAATATGTAGCATCTGTTCTCCATGATGCTGGCTTGTAAAGATAATTGTGTCTAAACTCGATATCAGAAGGTACCGCTCCAAGGATTGCAGGATCTCCTCCTCCAAAGTTCAAGTTTTCTCCGGATGCTTCAAGGAAGTTGTTCACAATCTTATATGGACCGAAGGAATTTAATCCGTTGATTGCCTGAGCATCAAATCCACAGGTCTTAAAGTTTGATATGTACGAATCAACGACGGTTGTGGTGGCGCTGTTCATTGAAATTCCTCGACGATCCGAATCCGCATCATTGCCGTGAATATACATGCGGTCAAAAATCAAATCGTGTGGAAGATCCCCAAGAATACCGCTCGGATTGCCGAATATATCTCGCGAACCTCCCGTATCAATCAGCTGGCCGTTGTAATTAAATTCATCAGCAACAAATCCGGTTGAAACCGCGGATGCCACTTCAATTCCAATCATGCGAATATTATGTGTTTGAGCAACAGTTTGAATTGCGGGACCCGTATCGGTGGTAATAATTTTTGCCATGTGTGACGCAGAAGTTGAACTGACGCGATTTCCTTCTGTTTCGAGTCCCGCCATATCAGAGGTTCGAATAGTGAGCCAGCCTGAGCCTGTGGTGATTTTTGGCAAGACAAACGGACCGCTGTATGTTTGTCCTGCGGTTAAGATAATTTCATCTCCGAGAGATGCTCGCGGAAGAATGTAGTAGAGAGCGGCGGTTGTAGTTGCATTCCACGTCACTCCTGTAACCGGTGTCGATGTGGCTGCGCTGTTGATCAGCACGCGAGGCAACTCGGGAACATATTCTGTATTTTGAATTGGATCGGTTGTACCGGTATCCGTTGAAGTGGCAGACGTTCTGCCTTGAGCGTCGATGGCAACCACTTGATACGTATATGTAGTTGAAGAAGCAAGAAGTTTATCCGTATACCAATATCTGCTTGCGATAGTCGTCGTAGCTAATACGCTGTTCCTGTAAAGGTTGTAATGAAGCGCGGAACCGATTGGCGACGTCGATTGATCCCATAACAAGTCGATAAATGTCGGAGATACTCCGGTTGCCATAAAATTACCAGGGGCTGATGGTGCGTTGTTTACAGTAACTGAGATTGCACTTGATGTTGCAAAATTTCCCGCCGCATCTCTCGCTACCGCCTTTAATGTATGAATTCCGTCAGAAGTGGTGGAGGTGTTCAAACTTTGAGACGAACTCGCCATGTTCGCACCGCCATGAAATCCGATGCTTGTGTTATCCAAAAAGAATTCTATTCCAACAACTCCGATGTTATCAGAAGATGTCGCGCTGATGGTGAATGTGCTAATTCCATAGACCGTCGAACTTGCAGCGGGAGAAGTCAGCGTGATCGAAGGAGGTGTGACATCTGCCGAAAGAATAGTAAATGAAATTGTGTAATCAGAAAGATTCGCATTGGAGAAGGCGTCGCGACAGCGGACATAATACGTGTAGACAGCAGGAGTAAGGCCGGTCAGGCTTTGACTGTGCGCTGTACCGCCCGTTGTAGAAAATGTGGAAGCGATCGAAGCGTATGCGGTTCCCGCCACCGTTCCGTATTTACACGTTGCATTTTCGTCTGTCGTTACAGCCAACGTTACCGCGGTAGTCGTTGAAGTAAATGTTCCGGAAGGAGATCCTGCAGAAATTGCTGGGGCAACCGTATCGGAAGCGGGCGTAGTAGTTGCAACAGTACTCGACAATGACGACTCATTTCCTGCAGCATCAAATGCAGAGACCGCATACCCGTAAACGGTACTTGTAGCAAGACCTGAGTTCGCATAAAAAATACTTGTCGTGGTGGCGATAGAAACTGTCGGAGTACATGCGCCGCCGGTACAGCGGTAAATATTGTAGTACGACACTCCGACCGCATCAGTCGAACTTGCCCATGCAAGATTTATCAATGTCGGAGAGGCCGGCGTTGCAGTGAGGCCGGTTGGAGTTGTCGGCGCCACAATATCTAAAAATTCGTCGGCTCCGATATCCCATGTTCCCGATCGGGTTTCGCCATCAATGTCGGTTGTAAACGGAAAGACGGCATCTGCTGCGAGGCTAGCTCCCTGATCTTTTGCTGATATATCGGTACCGAGCAAATGGTAGTTTGGGGTAGATGTGCTGACAAACAATACCGTTTTAAGCGTCTTTGGGTTTGTGCCGTTAGAGGTACTGTCAGAGGAAAGGTTGTTCGTTCGAACGACCGTCGCGCTTCCGAAAGAATTGTAGTCATAATCTCCGGCCGGATGTCCTGTGGAAAGGTTGTTTTTGATCCAATATGCACCGGCACTGGTAGTAGCATATCCTTCAACATATAACCCCTTGCTTGAAGAGGGTCCGGCCACCAAGGTGTTGTTATAGATATACGCCTTGCCGGAAAAGCTTTCCATTTTTATATTTACAAAAAATCCGTAAATAACGTTGTTCACAATTTTTACAACGTACACAGGAGGGGCGCTGCTCGTGTTAAAAACAACTCCTGCATTGGAAGCATCCACAGCGGTACCGGTTTTTTTCAAAACTGAATTCGTAATCACCACCGAGGCATCAGTCGTTGCGTTTACCGCCGTCCAAATAGCATCGCCCTGCTCTCCTCCTCCAATCTGATTCCTATTATTTTCAATTTGAATTCCATCAATGGTAATAAAAATTCTGTCCGGCAAAAGAAGCGTTCCGAAATAGTTGTTTGAAGTGACGTGATATTTTGTATCATCCCACACTCCGTTTGGTCTCTGCGATACTCCGACTTCAGTAGATAATCCCGGAGAAAACAAACGAATGTTTCGCGTCGCATCCGTTACCCAAGGCGTGCTCAATTGTCGCGTACCGAAATCAACAATATCAACATCTCCGCTTGTTCCATTTCCATACAATGCAATGTTCCATTGCTGATCCGCTGTCACCAAGTTGAGACCGGTGGTGAATGTATCAAAATTTCTGAGTCCGGAAGTAATGCCGGTGTTCTCAATTCCAGACACAACGTTTTGGAGAGAAGTATATGCACGGTAAATGGCCCAGTTCTGCATCGAGCTTGTGGTGGTCGAAAGCGAAGCTCCGGATGCTGTCACAAGAGAATAAACTGTCGAGCTGGTGCGTCCTGAAATAAATGCGATCGTGTCTGTGGCTGAAGCGGAAGCAAAGACAAGAGCATCTCCCACTCCAATATTTGTTGGTAGCGGAGAAGCAAACGTGGCAACAGATCCGGAAACAGTGAGCGCATTTGATCCTCCTATTGTCAGTGCTGATGACTTACCGGATGCAACAGAACGATAGATTGCCGACGCTGCAAAAACGTGATGAGACGAAAGTACGAAAAAAAGTAAGAAAACAAATCCAAAAAAAACTTTCTTCATTTACAATAATAATAGCATTCGATTCATTCACGGCCTATACAAAATATGGCTAATCAAATGACTATTTTGAAGAATTGGGGGTTTTTTAATTTAGACAAAAAATGATTAAGAAAATTATTTTTAAATTTTAAGATGCTAAATTTCAAATTTAAAATTGTAGTTAAAGGACATGATCTCTAACATTTCTTTATAAACCTTAATAATCCATTAAAGTGAAATCATCATTATCTATAAATGTTTATAACAAAAAACCTCCCGAAGGAGGCTTTTTGTTCTTTTCCCTCTTGCGAGAGAATTGAGATTACATAGGACGTCGGTTGTCCATACGAGGAGCACGAGGTTCCAATGGACGAGCGATGTTGACGGTAAGCTTTCGACCTTCGAAATCCATACCGTTCCACATGTTGATAGCTGCATCTGCTTCTGCTTCTGAAGCCATTTCGACGAATCCGAAGCCTTTTGATCGGCCTGTCATACGATCGATAATGATCGAAGCTGAAGTAACGTTACCTGCCTTCGCGAATGCTGCGCGGAGACCGTCTTCTGTCGTAGTATATGGAATACCACCGACATAGAGCTTTGTTTGCATATATCTTGTGTGCCGGCCTTTAAGTTAATATGTAAGCGCCGGGCCATTCTCTTCACAACGTCCTTCGGAACAAACCGGAGAAAACATCTAAACGAGAAACTTACATAGCCGTATTATCCCTTAATCCTGGCTTTTTTGCAAGTCGAGGCAGACTGAGTTGATACAGTACCTTTTTCCAGTAGAAGTGGGACCGTCATCGAATACGTGGCCTAAATGAGCTCCACAATGAGCGCATTCGACTTCAGTTCGATTCATACCCATTGAAGTATCCTGTTTGAGGACCACATTTTTGTTATTAACTGGGTTATCAAACGAAGGCCATCCAGTGCCTGAATCAAACTTGGCATCAGAGGCAAACAGTTCGTGTCCGCATGATTTGCAGACATACATGCCCTTGTCTTTGGTATGTACGTATTCGCCGCTAAATGGGGCCTCAGTGCCCTTTTCTCTCATTACTCGATACTCTTCGTCTGTGAGTTCTTTTTTTGGTGTATTCATGACAGTAATTATAACTTTTATTGAAATAAAATGTAGGTGTGTGATTTTAAATTATTCCTGGAGGAATACTAAACATTGATAACCATTAGTATGTTTTTGACGCATGTTAGCCGTATTTTAAAATTGGATGATTTTAAGTATTTTGATCGTTCTGCAAAAGAAGAAATTAATTTTAGGGATATTATCTATTCTGTTCTGAGTGGGCAATCCAAAACTGAAACTTTTTTGAAATCTACTATTTTAGTTATCCACAGCTCAGAAATTAGTTTCTGAATATTCGAAGTTTTTGATCTCATTCCCCTCTTTGTTGAAATTCACCGTAACAAGAATTTGTTTGTTTTCCAAAACGATTGGAAGCCATTTTGCATCTGCTACCCACATTTCGGAATAGGGTAATTCGTTTTTTGGAAACCATTTTGGATTCATCTCTTCCGTTTCTTCCGCATCTCCATTCCATTCTTTTAAAAGAAAAACATGACATTCGAATTTATGTTCGCCATCGAAATAAAAATTAACGACCGCTACTTGTTTCAAATCTTTTTCTTCTGCAATTAAATTTGATTCTTCTTTTAATTCTCTGACCGCTGCGGAAGAAATATTTTCTGTCTCTTCAACTTTTCCTCCATATCCATTCCATTTGCCGGAACCGAATCCGCGTTTTTTCATGGCGAGTAATATCTGATCCTCTTTGACACAGAATATAAGTGTGGTCTTTTTCATGTTTATAATTATGCCACTATTTGAGAAATAGTGTAGTACTATTAATAGATCATGAATCACCGAGATTCACATCACCATATAATCGACAAGCTGGCAGTCGTGGTTGCCGTTTTGAGTGCGGTGGCATTGTACCCCCAGCTCTATTCCCTTTTGAAATACGGAGACGGAAAAGAAACCCTGTCTGCGGTTTCGTTTGGATTAATTTTCGTGAACAACATTGTGTGGACCTGGTACGGGTATCACAGAAAAATGCTTCCCATTACTCTCTCTTCGATTATTACGTGTATCGCTTCGGGTTGGATTCTTCTTTTGATAATCTAGTTTGTTTCCGATAATTAAATAAAATAATCGCCATCCAGACGATTACTATTCCGTATGCAATAAATGAACCGGTGCTTGTTAAAGAGCCCGTTCCCCCGCCTGCAACCACTAACGCTTTATCTCCGGAAATATATACCAGGATTCCCACCACGCTGTTCCAAAAAATTGAAGCTAAAACTGAATACGTAAAAAATGTTTTAAACGGCAACTGAATAATGCCTGCGGCAGTATCCGTTAGTGCGGCAAAGCTTGGAGACCAGTAACTGAGGACAATTGCTATTGGTCCCCTTTTCTGCAATCTCTCCCGGGCCCCCCTCGACGGCATTTGTCATCCCAAACTTAACCAGAAGGCGATACCAGCCGTGCTTGCCCAGGAAATAATTCACCCCATGGCTAATAATTAAAGCCACCGTTGCTACGGTAATGACCAGCACTGCTTCATATGGGGTGTCCGAAGCAATCACTCCTATAAAGATAACGAACACGCCTGGGAAATAGTTCCCTATAAGAAGCATTCCCTCGAGGAGAGCACTGAAAAAGAGTACGGGCAGTCCGTATGTGTCGAATATCCCCTTGATCATGGGGGTAAGCTCCTCAATGGGAGGCAAATGAAATATCCTCCATCCTATGGATAGAGACAGGTACAGAGCGAGGCAGAGCAATGGAGCCGAGAACAACTTTAAATAGTGTTTAATTTTCATATTAAAACTTTAGAGGAATATCGATGAGTTTCTGATACGGTTCATCATTCTCTTTTTGATACACCCGAACGCTGTCTACCTGAAACGAAGGGATGGTATAAAATTCAAACTCCGCTTTCTTTTTCATTTCCTTCAATTCTTCGAGAGACATTCCTCCCCAGGTGGTTTCGCCGAGGGTGAGATGGGGATGGTATAGAGATCCTTCATAGAATTTCTTTTGTTCTTCTAAATCTAGATTCAAAAGAGTGACAAGCTTCATGTGAAGGTCTATGAGACCTTGGGAGAATTCCGGATTCAAGAACAGCACCCGATCTTCGAATCCATCCAAGCCGCTTAGTTTAATAGAGAATCTTGGATGGTTTCCTATTATGGTCATAACCTTGGCGAGCCAGGATTTGTCTTCGGTCAGACCATTTGGAGCTTTTAGGGTGATATGCGGCTCCGTGAAATACGGGACTTTGTTTGAAGGAAAGCTCTTTTGGAACCCTGCAATTCGTTCCTTGGTGGAGAGAGGAGGGACGATGCCGATGAAGAATTTCATTGCATAAACATACTAGCACTATCTTTTAAGAAAAAAGAACGTCGAGACGTTCTTGCTATCTGCTACCCGGAGCCGGAAGGCCTTTCAATCGGGCGTATTCGAGATCGACCATATACACGTCTTTCAAACTTCCGTCCACACATTCGGCTGTACGCGGAGACAACTTGTATGTTAAAACCCGGACGCTGCAACGATGATTCCAGTCCGGATGCCAACACACCGTTATTTCTCCAGTGAAAGTCGCGTCTCCTTCCTTTGCTTTCGCCCGGAACTTTAGATCTCCACCCCATTCTTTTCCAAGCTCGACCGAGGATTCATCGAGAGAAGTCTTTGGAAGGATGGCGTTGACACCGACGGCAAATGCCTTGCGGATGGTTTGGTAATGCCATTCGGATACAAGTTCTGACATGTTAACTCCGCTCGAGAGAGTTCGTGCTTCTATTCTTACGATACCATACACCCACTTAAGCCTTCAAATATTTGCGGAGGCGGAGAGATTTGAACTCTCGAGGCCCTTTCGAGCCTGCCACCTTTCCAAGGTGGTGGAATAAACCACTATCCGACGCCTCCAGTGCTACAGAGAGTAGCAGATTTTAAGTGGAGCTACCACTTCCCACTCGCTCCCCCTCCTCCAGACATTCCTCCGCCAAATCCTCCGAATCCTCCACCTCCCCCAAACCCTCTTCCCCCTCCCATAAAGAAAGGCGGGAACGGACCCTTTCCGTTTCCTCCGTGCCTCGACACAAGGAAATCAAAGAGGAGTCCGAGAGGAATTAATATAATGAGAGAAATGATTCCAATGGTTACTCCAAGGAAGATAAAGAGTGCAATGCCGACAACTCCTCCAATCACTCCTCCCAGCCACCATGATTTAGATCGTCCTAAATAACTTCCCAGTACAACAAGGAAGAATATAAAAGGATACATTAACCGGCCAAGGAAAGAATAATCTCTTGTTTGGGGAGCTGTATATTCCGCGACAGGAAATTCTTTCGCAGCATCCTTTTCTAACCGCTGCACTGCTCCAACCACTCCGGAATCATAATCTCCCGCTTGAAAAGCGGGAACAATCACTTCAGAGATAATATGCGCGCTTTCAATATCGGTAATGGCAGGTTCGAGTCCGTATCCAACTTCAATGCGCACTTCTTTTTCATTGGGAGCAATCAAAAGAAGCACTCCGTTGTCTTTCTTCTCTGTTCCGATTCCCCATTCCTTGAATAGCTTCACCGCATACGTCTCGATGGTTTCTCCAGTAATGTCTGGAACGGTGGCAACGCTGATTTCGCTGGTTGTTTGTGCAGCAAAGGTGGTCAGTTCCGTGTTCAGAAACGTCACGGTCTCTGGTTTCAAGATACCGGCGAAATCATTCACGTATCCAGTTGGCTTGCCTGGAGAGGTATAGGCAAACAGCGCGAGAGGAAAAAGAAAGACGATAAGAGAAGCGCCAATCTTTTTCATAAGATTATTCGAAGTTTACCGCAGGAGCTGTAGCTGCAGCTGCATCTGATTTGAAGTATGAACGGGTGTGGAATCCAAACATGCCTGCAATGAGATTGGCTGGGAAACGAGCGATGGTGGCATTGTAGTCTCCAATAATTTCATTGAATCTGTTTCGTTCAACGCTGATGCGATTCTCTGAACCCTCGAGAGAGGTGCTGAAATCACGAACAACAGCAGAGGAGGCTAAGGTTGGATAATTTTCTGTAATGACGAGGAGTCTTCCGAGAGAAGATTCAAGGTTCGAAGCAGCGGCTGCTTTAGCGTCTGGAGTGGCTGCACCTGCATATTGGGTACGAGCTTGAGCGATTTCGCTGTAGATTTTATTTTCCTGGCTGTAGAATCCCTTAACGGTATTAACGAGGTTTGGGATCAAATCAAAGCGTCTCTGGTATACGGTTTCAACCTGTGCCCATTGAACATCTGCTGCTGTGGATTTGGTCACAACAGTGTTGTATGAAGAGTAAACCCAGATTCCCAAGAGAACGATGATACCGAGTGCAATAAGTAATCCTTTTTTCATATGTGTATTTAGTTAATGAAATAATAGTATCACAATTGACACGTTTCAATAAGAGGAGTAGTTTCAATCTTAGACCCTATTCTGGAGCTGCCGAATGAAAGTTGGAGACAGCGTTCAAGTAGCTCTTATTCCGAATCCACGTGTCCCCAAACAGTGGATGCGGGAAAAAAGCGAAAATGGCCACCTCATCTACAGGGTGGTCGTTGGAAACAGATCCAGATACAAACCAACTCAGTCTGGAGAGGTGTGGAGGGGAAAGATTACTCAAGTGTTTCATCCAACCGCCGAAAGAACGTACACCCTCGTCTTCATCAGGCTGATCGAAAAAATTCGAGATCCCGTTCCGCCTCCGGTCGTTACGATCCATACACCTGAACACCGTCGTCGTGCCGAGGCATCCGGATTTCGAAACAGTCGCAGCTAATCATTCCGTTCCGGAACTTCTCGGAGCGGATTTTTCTTTTAATACCCCATTCCCTCTTGAGCCTCTGCTTTTTCTTCCTTCGGTTCATCCGCAATGGCAACTTCAGTTGTTAAGAGAATAGCAACGGCACTCGAAGAGTGCTCCACTGCGCTTCTTGTTACTTTCACGGGATCAATAATTCCCGCAGCAAACATATCAGTCACAAATACATCTGTAAGGGCATCGTATCCGGAATTGCTTCCACCTTTTAATACTTCGGCAAGGACGACTCCTTCTTCTTTACCAGCATTTTTGGCAATTTGTCTCAAGGGTTCTTTCAATGCTTCAACAACCGCAAGGTATCCAGCGGCAAATTCAGCTGATTGCGTATTTTCATGTGCTGTCTTTGCGATAGCAGATGCCTTGTATTTGTTTTCAATTTTTTTAGATACTTTCGCAAGTGCAGTTCCTCCTCCTGCCACGATTCCTTCTGCAATAGCAGCTTTGGTGGCATTGACCGCGTCTTCGATCTTCAACTTCAAATATTTCATTTCTGTTTCTGTTGCAGCTCCTACTTTAATGACAGCCACTCCACCTGAAAGCTTTGCCAATCTCTGATCCAATCTTTCTTTATCAAATTTTGATTTGGTTTTCTCTCTTTCGGCTTTGATGGAATTGATGCGGGCGGTGACATCTTTCTTCTGTCCCTTGCCACCCACAACAATGGTCTTGTCTTTAGTGGAGACGACTCTGTGGGCGCGTCCCAAGACATCCAGCTCAACTTCTTCGAACTTGAGCCCGACATCATCCGAAATAACCTGAGCACCGACCATGGCGGCAATGTCTGCAAGTTCGGCTTTCTTTCGGTCCCCGTATCCCGGAGCTTTAATGGCAAGAATGTTGAATCCTCCACGAAGTTTGTTCAGGACGAATGTGGTTAAGGCTTCCCCATCTACATCTTCAGCGATAATAACCAATTCTTTCTTTCCGGTGGCTGCGAGTTTTTCAAGGAGAGGAAGAATCTCTTTTACTACTGAAATCTTTTTATCGGTAACAAGAATGGGAACATCTTTGTATTCGGATTCGAGTCTCTCTGCATTGGTGACCATGTAATGGGAGATGTATCCCTTTTCAAATTCGAGACCTTCTACCACTTCCGAATCCACTCCGAATGCCTGAGACTCTTCTACGGTGACTACTCCGTCTTTTCCAACCTTCTTAATAGTGTTTGCGATGATCTGTCCGATCTCTGCAGATTCAGCTGAGATGGTTGCCACTTGCCTGACCTCTGCATCCGTTTGAATTGGCTTTGCCATGGCTTTCAAAGCAGCGACTGCGTCTCTCGTGGCTTCTTCAATTCCCTTTCGAATTCCCATTGGATTTGCTCCCATCATAGTTTTTTCAAATCCTGCGGCAACAAGGGCTTGGGTGAGAACAACAGAAGTGGTGGTTCCGTCTCCGGCAACATCATTTGTTTTCTGAGCCACTTCCTTCACAATCTCTGCTCCCATGTTTTCAAACTTGTCTTTTAAAGTTATATCTTTGGCAATGGTGACACCATCGTTGGTTATCATAGGTGCGCCGTATCCGCGGTCTATGACCACGTTTCGTCCACGAGGACCGATGGTGATGCGGACCGCATCCGCCACCTTATCCACTCCGCGTTTCAGTGCATTTCGTGCGTCTTCTTTAAAAAGGATTTGTTTTGCCATATGAATTATTTAATGATGGCTAATATATTGTCTTCTTTTAATAGAAAGAGTTCTTCTCCATTAGACGAGACTTCGTCATACGAATATTTGGAGAACAGAACAATGTCTCCTACTTTTACTTTCACCGGCTGCAGTTTTCCGTCTACATATTTTCCTTCCCCGACCGCCAATACTTTTCCTTGCGCGGATTTTTCAGTGGTCATGCTTTCAGGAAGAATGAAATTCAAGGAAGCTTTTTTTCCTTCGGCTTCTTGGACGGTCATGGGACGGATGAGGACTCGGTCTGCTAAGGGGACGATTCCGACTGTTTTTGCGGGAGTAATTTTATTTGTTTTTTTCTTCATAGTGATTGGTTAAGTGGCCGGATTATAGCAGGAAAATGGGTTGATTCAAACGAGGGTTTTTATTATTGACTTTTATATATAATCATGCTATTATTTAATCAGTTAATTCCCTGTCCGTACAGGATAGGTGGTCTCAAGAAATCGAGACATCGGCTGTTCCGTGCCAAACGGAAAAGATCATTCAAACAAGGAGGATACAGTGCCCACGCCCGAACAACACAACGTCATTGCAGGACCAACGAAAGAGCAGTTGAAGTCGGCTCTCTTCGAAGGAATCAACGGCGAATTGGGCCCCGGTGGACAAAACAGCGTCAAATTCACTCTCGGCGGGAAACGGGAAATCGTATTGCCCGTGAGGATCGAAAGCGTCTCACGCGAAGATGGTTCAGCCGAGAGTTGGCTCTACGAAGGATACGTTCCGTCCAACGAGTCAACTGCGCGATTCGGAGAACGCCAGCTACAAGCCGGCCGAGTCCAAGGGTACTACAGCACCAAGACCGGGACGGGTGACATGACCCTCACCTTTTCCTCCTTCTAACAATCCAGGGCGACACGCAGCAATGCAGCGTGTCGCCCTTTCACATTGCTCAAAACATGTATTTTGATATACTATCCAAGTTACCTTTTATGGCCCACATACTTCCATACATTCAGGTTGTTTTGGCACTCCTTCTTATAGGAAGCGTGCTTATGCAGCGTTCTGAAGCAGGGCTCGGCAGCGCTTTCGGCGGAGACGGCATGTCTTCCCAGCGCTATACGCGCCGCGGATTCGAAAAGACTCTCTTCACAGGCACCATTGTTATTGCAGTACTTTTTGCTGTAGCAACATTCGCCAGTCTCTTCTTGGGTCGTTAATACATGACTTACTCATCTCTCCGAGCGCTTTTCGTGAAGCGTTTCGACATTCCTAAAGAGCCGTATCTACGGAAAGCCATCCGTTCCTTCACTATTGCTGAAAAAGCGGTATTTTATTTTTTCATAGCCGTTTTCGTTATTTCTGGCATCGCTCTTATCTGGAGGGTAAGCAATGCATTTCTTGTAGATGTGCCGATTCGGGGAGGAAGTTTAGTGGAAGGCGTGGTGGGAAACCCGCGATTCATTAATCCCGTTCTCGCCATTACCGATGCGGACAAAAATCTTACAAATCTCGTCTATTCAGGATTGGTAAAACTAACATCCGATTTAAAAACTGAAAATGATTTAGCTGACAGCATTGCAGTCTCTGACGACGGACTGATCTATACCGTCCACATTCGCACCAATGCCGTCTTTCATGACAACACTCCGGTCACAGCAGACGATGTGGTCTTCACCATTCAAAAAATTCAGAATGTGGCATTAAAGAGCCCTCTCTTTAATGATTGGAGCGGGGTAACGATAAAAAAAGTGGATGATTCAACCATTTCTTTAACCCTGAAAAAACCCTACGCCCCTTTTATCAACAACCTCACCGTTGGTATTTTGCCAAAAGCCATATGGAAAAACGTTTCGGATGATGAATTTTCTTTCAGCCAATTCAATACCCTTCCAATCGGTTCCGGTCCGTATCAGGTGGCAACGGTTGAAAGAGATTCCGGCGGTATTCCGAATTATTACGACTTGACCCCATTCGACAGGCATCTCGGAGGCGCTCCGTACATCGAAGATTTCATATTCAGATTTTATTCGAGCCAGAACGACCTTCTGAACGCATACGACAACGGCGAGGTGGAGAGCATGGCGGGCATTTCTCCCGAACAAGCGGTCGCTCTGCAGAAAAACGGAGACCGCGTGGTAACCGCGCCTCTCTCCAGAGTGTTCGGTGTATTTTTTAATCAAAACAAAAACAAAGCGCTCTTGAATGGCGCGGTGCGCGAAGCATTGGATCTTTCGGCTCCCAAAGACCAGATAGTCAATACCATTTTTAAAGGATACGCTTCAGCTATTGATGGCCCGCTTCCTCCAGGAGTCTTCCCTTGGTCTGGAAACCGTTCCACCACCACTCCACAGGAAATCAAAACACAGAGAGCGGTAGACCTTTTAAAGAAAGACGGCTGGATAAAAAACTCCGCAGGATACTTGGAAAAAAAGACCAAGGATGCTACAATTCCTTTATCGTTTTCGATCTCTACTGGTGATGCTCCGGAACTCAAAGCCGTCGCGGATATGCTTGCAACTGCTTGGGGTGCTATCGGAGTAAAGGTGGATGTACTCGTATTTGAACCGGGAGATTTGAATCAAAACGTAATTAGACCGAGAACATTTGAAGCATTGTTGTTTGGAGAAGTGGTTGGGCAGGATCTGGATGTCTATCCGTTCTGGCATTCTTCCGAAAGGAACGATCCGGGATTGAATATCGCGCTGTATGTGAACTCGCGGGTAGATAAACTTCTTGAAAATGCGCGCATTACCCAAGACGCAGCAGAGAGAGAAGAAGACTACAGAGAGTTTGATCAGGAAATACGTGCGGACCATCCTGCAGTATTCTTGTACGCTCCGAGCTTCCTCTATGCCCTGCCTTCAAAAGTTCAGAACGCAAGTTTCGGCAGCCTCTCTACACCGCAAGAACGATTTGAAAGCATTGCCAAGTGGTATATCGAAACAAACAAAGTGTGGACAATCTTCGTGAAATAAAATTATTACTATTACTCACTCCCCATGGATACAGCACCGATTCCCCAAGCCCCAGCGCCGCAGCCACAACCGCACGCACCAAGACGACCTTCCCGCAACTTTAACGACAGAGGCCCCCGTTCTCCGTTGATGACCAAATCGATCCGCGAGAAAGGCCGCAGACGAGACAACGACAGACCCATCGCTCAGAAAAAACCTCACGATATCATTCCCCCTCTGGGAGAAGGAAACATTCGCATTATCCCTTTAGGAGGAGTTGAGGAAGTCGGACGAAACATGACCGCCATCGAATACGCGGGAGATATCATTGTGGTCGATGCCGGTATTTTGTTTACCGACTCGGACACTCCAGGAGTTGACTACATTCTCGCAAACACCAAATACCTCGAAGAGCGAAAGCACATGATCCGCGCTTTGGTTATTACCCACGGACACTTGGACCACATTGGAGGTATTCCTTATATCATTACAAAGATCGGCAACCCTCCCGTATATACGAGAGAGTTCGGTTCATACATGATCCGCAAGCGCCAAGAAGAATTCCCACATCTTCCTCCCCTCGATATTAAAATTGTGGACGCTACGGACAAATCTGCCACTCCCCTTACTCCATTCCTTAAACTTCGCTTCTTCGGATTGACCCACTCGATTCCGGATTCCACTGGGGTTATCATCGAAACTCCTTTTGGAGATATCGTGAACACCGGAGACGTTCGTGTTGAAAACGAAAGCGGGGTAGTTGTTGATAGAGAAATCGAACAGTACAAAATGTTCAAGGACCGAAATACTCTTTTATTAACTATGGATTCCACCGGTATCGAAAAGCCTGGATTCTCTCCTTCCGAAGCGCACATCCTAAAGAACATCGACAAACTCATTGCCGAAGCACCGGGACGCGTTATTATCGCTACCTTCGCTTCGCAGGTTGAACGCGTAGTTGAATTCATGAACATTGCAAGACGATACGGACGAAAAGTGTTGATTGAAGGACGCAGCATGAAAAACAACGTCGATATCATCAAGCAATTGGATCTCGTGAACGTGGATCACATTGTTCCTGTAGACGACGCAGAGAAATATCCTCCAAACAAACTTCTGATGATCGCCACCGGCGGACAGGGGGAAGAATTCTCCGCTCTCATGCGCATGTCCAACAACACACACAAGTTCATTAAATTGAATCGAACGGATATGGTTATCCTTTCTTCCTCGATCATTCCAGGAAACGAAGGCGCCATTGCAAAATTGAAAGACAACCTCTTTAGACACGATTCGAAGATCATTACTTACCTCGATACGGACGTACATACTTCCGGACACGGCAAGCGCGGGGAACTCGAATGGATCCACAGACAGATTCCGTATAAATTCTTTATGCCCGTACACGGACACCATTACATGTTGAAGCAGCATGCAGAACTTGCCCGTTCTCTTGGATGCCCAGCAGAAAACGTGGTTGTTCCAGACAACGGTTCGATCATTGAAATCAGGGATCAGGGACAAACTCTTGTTCGCTTGAAAGAGAAAGCTCCGTCGGAAGACGTTGTGGTTGAAGGATTCAGCGTTGGAGACATGTCTGAGGTTCTTATCAGAGACCGAAAGATGCTCGCCGGAGAAGGAATGTTTATCATCGTCGCCATGGTGGATAACAGAACAGGACGATTGAAGAAATCTCCGGATATTATCTCCCGCGGATTCGTCTACCTCAGAGAAAACCAGGATCTGTTGAACGAAGCCAGACACTTGATTAAGAAATCGATTGAATCCACAACTGTTGGAATGAATCCGATTAATTACGATTACGCTAAGAATGCAGTGAACGAAGATATCTCGCGATTCTTATTCCAAAAGACAGCGAAGAAACCGATTGTGATTCCGGTGATACTTTCTGTTTAATCTAAAAAATTA
>JAQBQW010000019.1 GCA_028286805.1 Parcubacteria group bacterium
TCCAAACATATTGTACTCATACACATTTCCGCTTCCATATATTCCAGCATTCTCTGCTCCCAAAATTGCACTGAATTGGCGCAAAGTATTACCTGTAGAAATATTATTTTTAAAAGTATTGTTGCTGATTTGCCCGCTCAAACTTTGGTCGGAACGCAGGCGGATACCGACGTAGTTTCCGTAGATAGTGTTGTTATAAAATACATCATTACTTGCTGCGTGGGAAATATATGCATCCACGGCTAATCCTGCGACAGAAGCCGATCCATCGACGTTATTGTAAGAGAGATTGCCGTAAACAGAAGCATTACTAGACTTCTCCACGAAAATACCGTGATATCTGTTTCCGTATATAGTGTTGTAACGAATAGTTGCTGAAGCTCCCCCGAGAATTTCAGCCACGGTGTCAATCCATATACCCGCACCGATAGCGTTACCCAAACTGGAATTAGCGGTACCGTTCGAATAAGATGTATTGTATTCAATTGTATGACGCCCGCCATGAGGGCCATAAATTACAATTCCTCCCCCGAAGTTTTGAAGGTAATCCTGTGCGTTATGATGAGTAATATTGCGGGAAACCGTCCAGTTGGATCCGTAGTCGTCTAAACTGATTCCGCGGTGCCCATTGTAGGTGGAAGTATTGAGTGTTACCAAGGCGTTATCCGACGCAGCCGTTCCATTCACTCCACCCGCAATTCCACCGTCATAATTATATGAAGTGTTATTACGCTGGATGATGGCATTATCTGAATCAGCCCACAGGAAAATCCCTATAATAGCAGCGTAACTTACATCAATGTCCTGAACAGTAATATAGCTCTTGCTACTAATAAACATGCCGTACGACCGAACACTAGCTTCCTCGCTATTCCATAATGTATCTGGATCAAATCCAGAAGTTGTCCCTCCGCTATTTACATACGCATTGACACCATCGGTGAACCAATCATAGGTATTTACGGCAGCTGCATCGTTGGCAACCAATCTTCCAACATGAGGAGTTCCCCCGCTGTCTACAAACCACATCCCAACTGGAGTTGCGGAATAAGTTGCTTTCCAAGTGTTTCCTGTACTTCCAGCATTTGGGTAATCAGTCGAACTTATTTTTAGAGCATCGAGATACGCAGTAAGGGTAAAAGCATCCAAGGCAAGACTTCCGAGCCTGATATTACGAATGCCGTTCGAGGCTGCGGCGGTGAGAGAACCGGATTGAATAGAAGTGCCGTCCAATTTCCATTCCCATTGCATATTAGTTTTATCGTATTTGATTTCTATTTTATACCAAGTATTTAAATTAACATTCCCCGATGCGGTTCCAGTGGTCGAGATACCGCCGGTGTAACGTGCCGGGACAAAATGGTATGTGCCGTCAGCGTTTTGTCTAAAGTTCAGGTCTATGACGTGGTTACCCGCCGTATCTGTCGCATGAAAAAGTGTGAGCTGTTGGGAGTTCCCTAGTCCCTCTGCGGTAACATAAGCGTAAAATTGGGTGTAAGAAATCGGTTTATCAGCTCCAAGATCTTTAGTAGCCCAAGCCGCCCAGTTCGGGGAAACCTTTTGTATTTTAAGGATTTGACTTGACCCTCCCGCGGAGTCAGCGATGGCCGTGCTGTCTTCATCAAGCGTACTGCCTGCTCCAACCGTTTCTGTAAATGTTGGGCTGTCATATCCTGTGGCATTAAAACTTTCATCTAAAAGATCCGCTGAAACTGCTGGGACAGTATTATTAGTCCAGGTTGAGACAGCGGCTGACCCAAGAATTTTCGGATTCGCCCCCGTCCCATAAGCCCCAAAGGTAATAGGACTGCCGGCGGTGCCAGAGGAAGGAACGGTGAGTTGTTCCCTCCAGGTATCACCTTTGTTAAAGAGAATTGAATCTCCGGGATTAAAGGAGTAAGTATTTACCTTGGCAATAGTCTTCCAGGAACATGAGCCTGAGGTGCCGATGGTTTGAGAGGTGCCATCACATGAATCATTGCCGGCATTGGCCACGTAGTAGGTAGCGGCGGAAGCTTGGGTGATATGGAATGAGAGTATAAAGTTCAAGACTCCAAATACAAACAAGACCGATAACATCTTGGTAACCCAGGTTATTTTCATACAAATATCATAACACTAAATAAAAACATTTCTGCAACTATTAAGCAAAAATCCGCCTTTTGAGCGGATCCTTTCTTTATTTCTTTTCCTTATAAATCGTATGGGTCTTTGAGATCGGGTTGTATTTCTTTACCTCGATTTTTCGTTCTACAGACTTCTTATTGCGGCGTGTGTAATACGTATGGCCCTTTCCGAGGCCGTTTTTGTCTCCTTGGGAGACGATCTTAATGACGTGATCTTGTACTGACATAGGCGTATAGATTAACCTATTCTATAGATTTTGCAAGTCTTTCACTCCTCCATCTTCGTTCGTGTTTTTTATTAATCTTTGAACAAACCGGAACATAGCACTGAGTATTATACAAGATTCAAAGAGTTGGCTGTAATTTTCCCTTATTTTATATAAAAAATATAGTATACTTATTTTATGTCCGCTCTATCTCATGTGTTCTTTGGTCCAATTATTAAAAGTGTTGCAACAGTTCTTATGAGCTTTGGCGCCACAGTTTCGACAACACCCACAACAGAAATTTCTCCCGTTATCCCAGCAACATCACTCCAAGATACGGTATCAAGCTTACATGATCAAATCACCACCTTACGAACAAGCATGGAGAAGTCACGCTTGAAAAATCTTCTTCAGCAAAATTTAACTTCTGTAGCGTCAATAAAACAAACTCAAATAATGTTAATAGATTTAGGATATCTTTCTAAAAACATTAGTTTTGGGTACTATGGTCCGTTGACCAAAAAAGCTATTCAAGATTTTCAAATACAAAATAACCTACCAAAAACAGGAACAACTGATGATTCTACAATAAATAAACTCATCGAAGATTTTATTGCAAAAGAAAATATTTCAAATATCTATTTTCCAGAAGAAAATACTCTTTCTTCAATAGCTAATTCAACGACATCTGCGAGTGAGACAAGCATAGAGCAGGATACAACTGCCACTCAAGACAACATACCTCCTGACCCGTTTGTAAATGAACCCACGCCTATATACGATTGTCCTGATACTATAACCTCGCAGGCTCCAGCAACTTCCACCCCCTCTTCTCCCTCGCAAACAAGCACCACCACAACGATTCTTAATTCTATTCCAAAAATGATTCAACCTCCGAAAAACGCAACATCACAAGCAGTTCCAGTTCTAAAGACAATCTTACGTTCTAGTATTCCAACAGCGCCAATTGTTGTTCCGCCTTCCACTAGCAGCCGGACCACAAATACAGTTTCTGTGCCTACCTCTCAGCTTATGAACCAAAACATAGAGGGCAGTAGGAAATGATAGAACCAAAAGAGCCTAAACAATAAGGCTCAATTTAGATAAAAACAAAGTGTGCGCCGGGTTGGATTCGAACCAACGAAGCCCGAAGGCGACAGATTTACAGTCTGTTGTGATAGACCACTCCACCACCGACGCAATACGGCTTATTGTATAGAAATTTCATGGACAGTCAATTTATAAAAAATGCCGGACAAAATCCGGCATTATCATTTATAGTGAATATATTTTTTACTTTGTCTTAGTTTCCTTCTTTGAAGAGATCGCCGACACTCTACCGGATCGTCTTCCCCTCACCACTTCGAATGTCAGCTCAGACCCTCTGCGGTCCACCATTACAACCCCGCCCGAGAGAACCTTGCTGCCGATCATCATGGTCGCCACCGGATTCAACACCTTTGTCTGAATGAGCCGTTTCAATGGACGCGCACCAAATTCTGGACTGTATCCTTCTTCTGCCAACAGATCCATAACGGAATCGGAAATGACAAGTTCGATTTCCTTGTCTGCAAGACGTTTCTTGATTTCTTCAACTTGGATGGCCACAATTGATTTAATCACATCTTTAGGAAGCACATCGAACACAACGATCTCGTCGAGTCGGTTCAAGAATTCCGGACGGAATTGATTTTTGAGTGCTCCCAAAAGCTTGTCTTTAATATGCGAGTATTCAGCTGCCCCTTCTCCCTTAGAGAATCCAATGGCTTCCATGCGGTCTATGTATTCGGCTCCAACATTCGAGGTCATAATAATGACGGTATTTCTGAAGTTGATGACGCGGCCTTTGGTATCGGTCAACCGGCCGTTATCAAGAACTTGAAGAAGAATGTTGAACACTTCGGGGTGGGCTTTTTCAATTTCGTCGAACAAGACAACGGAATATGGACGATGGCGGATGGTTTCGGTGAATGTAGAGGAATCTTCGAATCCAACGTATCCAGGAGGTGCACCGATGAGTTTCGAGACGCTGTGTCGTTCCATGAATTCAGACATGTCTACTCGGATCAATGCTTTGTCATCGTTGAACATGAATTCAGCCAAAGCTTTGGTTAACTCAGTTTTACCCACTCCCGTTGGTCCGAGGAACATAAACGAACCGATGGGGCGATTGGGATCGGAAATACCGGCACGGGCTCGTTTAATGGTATCCGCAATCTTTTTCACCGCTTCATCCTGCCCAACAATTCTTTCTTTCAACACTTCTTCCATACGACCAAGCTTCTCAGCTTCTTCTTCAAGCATTCTGGAGACCGGGATTCCGGTCCATCGTGAGACAATATCCGCAATGTCGGATTCGGTAATTTCTTCTTTCAGTATTCGTCGGGAACTCTGCAGTTTCTTTAATTTTTTGGATTTAATTTCATATTCCTTTTCAAGCGAAGGAATTTTTCCGTAACGGAGTTCGGCGGCCCGCGCAAGATCCGCAGCAGCTTCCACCGCTTCGGCTTCAAGACGGAGAGTTTCAAGATTTTTCTTGATCTCCTTCATTTCAGAAACGGTTTCTTTTTCATTCTTCCATTTCAATTCAATTTCCGAAGTTTTTTCTTTCAGATCTGCAATGTCTAGATCTATATCCTTGATACGGGCTTTGGCTTTCAGATTTTTAACTTCTTTTTTCAAAGCTTCCTTTTCGATCTCGAGCTTCATAATCTTAGACTGGGATTCCTGCAATACCGGAGGCATGTTTTCCAAAGAAATCTTCAGGAAAGAAGATGCTTCATCTATAAGGTCCACTGCTTTGTCCGGAAGGAAACGGTCTGTAATGTATCTCGAAGAGAGATTTACCGCTGCGCGAATTGCGTCGTCAGTGATATGAACGCCGTGATACAGCTCGTATCGCTCTTTCAAACCTCTGAGGATGGTCATAGCATCTTCGAGAGAAGGTTCATTCACGTGTACTGGTTGGAATCGACGAGTTAAAGCTGGATCCTTTTCAATATACTTCTGGTATTCCCGAATGGTGGTTGCGCCGATAGCTCGAAGCTCCCCGCGGGACAATGCCGGTTTCAGCATATTCGATGCATCCATGGCACCTTCAGCCGCACCGGCACCGACAATGGTGTGGATTTCGTCGATGAACAAGACAACCTTCCCTTCGGATTTTTCTATTTCTTTTAAAATGTTTTTTAATCGTTCTTCGAATTCACCGCGGTATTTGGTACCGGCTATCAGGAGGCCGAGGTCGAGAGAAACCAATTCCTTGTCTTTCAATGATTCAGGTACGTTTCCATTGGCCATGCGAATGGCTAATCCTTCGGCAATGGCTGTTTTACCAACTCCGGCTTCTCCGATAAGAATCGGATTATTTTTAGTTCGGCGGGAAAGAATTTGAACGATACGGGAAATTTCCTGGTCTCGCCCAATAACCGGATCAAGCTTGTTTGCCTTGGCGAGTTTGGTGAGGTTGCGCGTATACTTCGAAAGATTCTTGAATTTCTTTTCAGCTTTAGGAGATTCGCTGGTGGATTTCTTTTGTTCTTCGACCATTTCAATCACCGCTTCCCTCTTGATTTTAAATTTTAGAAGCAGATCTCTGGCTTCGCCCGCAACATCAAGAACTGAAATAAACAAATGTTCAGTTGAAACGAATTCATCTCCGAGAGATTCTGCAATCTTTGAAGAAAGCTCGATTGTATTTGCCAGTTCGGGGGTAAGGTAAATCTGGTACGAAGGCGCGAGCGTTTGTGCGTTTTCAGGGTTCTCAATTAAATCGAGAACGGTATCGGTTAAAAGAATGGTATCAACTTCCATTTTCTCGAGTAGCGAAACGACGATACTTTCATCTTGTATAAGAAGGGCGGCCAAGAGATGCAGCGGATTGACGTGATTTTGTCCGCGTTCAATAGCCAGCTCGTGAGCCTTGTGAATGACTTCTTTGGCTTTGGTGGTGAATCTTCCAAATGGCTGCATGGGTGAAGGGATTATGATCGAATAATGGTTACTGTGCTTGAGAAATTATTTTTTTGATTGCAGTGAGGGTGGTATAGGATCCTGCGGAAAGGGTGAGATCGTCGTTTGAAGTTTTAAGTCCTACTAAGTCTCCGGAAAGATTGATGAGGGGCGCTCCGGCTGTTTCAGCTGTTGAAGGAATGTCTGTCAGTACCGTACCTGTTCCTACGCTGACCACGTGGCCAATGTAAATGGCATTTTTATCTTTTCCTCCGATGGAGATTACGGTTTGCCCTAGCCTCAAGTCGCCTGAAGACAAACCGATGGGAGTAAAGTCTTTGTGCGTCGCATCAGTTTGGAGCGCAAGCACAACGAGGTTGTCCGTATCGCTTTTATAAATGATACGGGTTCGAACTGTTGAACCGTCGGCAAGGGTAGCAGTGTAGAATGTCAGATCAGTTGAGATGTCTCGCTTGTCCGTTACTACTAACCCCGATTTCGACACGATAATGCCGATGGCATATAGATTGGCGGCCCCCGTTGTATTCGCTTCTTGTAATCTGACAACCGATGGAGAAGCCTTTGCAATTGAACCGGTGACCGCGTCTTCGTCTGACACTACCGTTACTTCTTTTACCGTGGTTACTCCACCTTTAACGGTTGGGGCGGGCGTAACTTTCTCGATTGTGTGCTCCACCACGCGGTTAATGGTCTGAGTGATGCTTGCCGGAGCTTCCGCGAGCAATGAGGTGGTAATGATTCCGGTAGCAATTGAAGTGACGAAGCTGACAAGAAGGGTCAGAAGGATAATCTGTGTTTTTGTAAGGTCTTCCATCGTTGTCATGGGGCTATTCTAGCATTATTTTTTGGAGAATTCGAGCGGCAAATTTTACGTCAGAAATTGTCGTTTCCTGACCGAAAGAAAAACGCAATGCCTCTATTTCAGTACCGTCTCCGCGGAATTTGCACGAGCTTCCGGTCGAGACGGAAACTCCTTCGTGATCCAGCTGAATGGCTAAAAATTCATGGAGTTTCCCTTCGAATGATACGCTGACGATATGAGGAGAAGAATGTTCGGGAGTGTTGATGGTGATTCCTGGAATCTTTTCTGCTTCTTTAATAAATGCGCTCTGTATCTGCTGAAGCCTCTCGAATTCATTAGTTCTGCCGAATTCGGCAGATTCGAGTGCGGAGACCAATTCTAAAATGGTCTCTACGTTTTCCGTTCCGGGACGAATGCCTCGCTCCTGTCCCCCGCCAAATAAAACTGGAGAAATCTTTACATGGGGACGAAAGGCTAAAACCCCCGCACCTTTTGTTAAACTGATCTTTGAACCTCCGAAAGTAAGGAGATCCACGCCCAGACTAGAGAATTGGATCGGCAACATTCCAATGGCCTGGCTCGCATCCGAATGGAAATACGGATACGTTGAGTTATTCTTTTTTCTCCATTCATTGATCCGCCGAGCAATCTTTGAAATTGGCTGAATTGCTCCGGTTTTGTTGTTCACATACATGACAGAAACCAAGATCGTGTTTTCTTTGAGAGCGCTCATCACGTCTTCCACTTGAACAACGCCGTCCACCGCTTCCACTACCGTCACCTCTCCGCCCCGTCTCTTGATTTCCTCGGCACATTTTAAGATTGCTGGGTGTTCGATTGATGTTGTAACAATGTGCGCATTCGGCACGTCTTGGACTATGCCGAGGAGTGCGAGATTATCCGCTTCGGTTCCGCCAGAGGTGAAAACAACATCTCGGGCTTGAACTTGCATCAATCGGGCGGCTCGAAGACGAGCCTCCTCGAGCCTTTTTTTTGCTTCCACTCCTTCTTTGTATATTGCCGAAGGGTTGTTCTTGCCGGCTGCATAGTCTAAGAAGACTCGTTTCTTATGAAATAAACCCATCTCTTCATTCTAGTACAGAGGGCTCTCATGTGCTATTCTGAGGCCCTCTATGAGCACTTCCAAGGATATCGGCAATCTTCGAGCCCCTGTGGTAGCCATTATGGGTCACATAGACCATGGCAAGTCCACGCTTCTCGATTACATACGCAAATCAAATGTCACCGCCGGTGAAGCGGGTGGTATTACCCAGCACGTCACCGCATATGAAGTGGTTCACACCAGCTCGGAAGGAAACGTGGGCAAAATCACTTTTCTCGATACTCCGGGACACGAAGCATTCCAGGGAATTCGCGCCAGAGGAGCCGTTGTTGCGGATATCGCCATTCTCGTGGTGTCGGCTGAAGACGGAGTTAAACCCCAAACACTCGAGGCATACAAGCACATTAAAGAATGCAACGTTCCCTTCATCGTTGCCATAACGAAGATTGATAAAGCGGGAGCTTCGGTGGATCGAGCAAAACAAAGTTTGGCTGAAAACGATATATTCGTTGAAGGATACGGAGGAAACATTCCCGTTGTTGCACTTTCTGCCAAAACAGGAGAAGGCGTAAACGACCTGTTGGACATGATCATGCTCGTATCGGAACTCGAATCTTTTAACGGACACCCGGAACGATTGGGTACGGGAATTATTATCGAAAGCAGGCTCGATCCTAAAAAAGGAATCACTGCCGTTGGAATCATTAAAGACGGAACGGTGAAGAAGGGTTTGATTGCAGCATCCGTCGGAGCCACTGCTCCCCTTCGCTTCATTCTAGACTCCGAAGGAAACCAAGTGGACGAACTTTCGTTCTCGAGCCCGATTCAACTCGTTGGCTGGGACAATCTTCCTCCCGTCGGAGCAGTCTTTGAAATCTTTGAAGACAAGAAAGCCGCCACCTTGTATGCAGACAGCGAAGCGATCAAATCCAAGCACAATCCTCTGGATGCAAAGATTGATGAAAACATTTCAATCTTGCCTATTATCATCAAGGCAGATACAGCGGGAAGTCTGGAAGCGCTTGTGTATGAGATCAAAAAACTTTCCAGAGAACGCATTGTTCCGAAAGTAGTATTACAGGGTATTGGCACCGTCAGTGAAAACGATATCAAATCTGCCATGACAACCGCCGGAACATACGTCTTTGCATTCCATACTAAAATCGATTCGCAGGCAGGAGCGCTCGCTGAACGATCCGGCATCGCCATTGAGTCTTATGACATCATCTACAAACTGACCGAACGTATCGAAGAATTGCTCGAATCGGGCGAACCTAAAATTGAAGTGGAGGAAGTAAGCGGTTCGGCCAAGGTGTTGCGAATCTTCAGCATTACCAAAGACAAGCACGTGCTTGGGGCCAGAGCTTTAACCGGTGTTGTGACAGCCGGAGGAAATTTGAGAATTCTCCGAAGAGATGAGGAAATAGGTCGGGCTAAAATTAAAGGATTGCAGCAAAACAAAGTGGAAACAGACCGAGTGAACGAAGGAAACGAATTCGGTGCTATGATCGAATCAAAGATTGAGATTGCGCCTGGAGATACGTTTGAAGAGATCACTAAAGTCACAAAATAATGAAAGAAATTAAAAAAGACAAAATAGAGGAAATTCTCCGCCACCTGGCAGCTGAATTCATTGTACGTGAAGCCACTCCCGCTTCCCTTATCACCGTTACCCGGGTGGAACTTTCTGCAACAGTAAAAGTGGCCAATATCTATTTCACCACTCTTCCCGATTCCCAGCAGGAAACTGCGGAGAAATTCTTAACCCGCAAAGGTTCCGAGTTTATGACCTACGTTAAAAAACATTCGAAGATTGGCATCGTTCCCCACTTACGCTTCCAAATAGATTTCGGAGAGAGAAACCGCCAGAGATTGGATGAGATTACTGGTGGAATGGAACTGGATAAATAAACTGTGGTAATCTAGAACATCGACCTAGTCGCCAAGTGGTAAGGCATAGCTCTGCAAAAGCTCCATCGGCGGTTCGATTCCGCCCTAGGTCTCCAGGAAGTCGAGAGACTTTCCATGCCCGGGTGGTGGAATGGTATACACGGAGGACTTAAAATCCTCTGGTCGCAAGACCTTGTGGGTTCGAGTCCCACCCCGGGCACATTGAATAAAGAAGTTTTTTTAGCTATAGTTTTTGTTACGCGCCCGTAGCTCAGTTGGTAGAGCAGCTCCCTCTTAAGGAGATGGTCGTAGGTTCGATTCCTACCGGGCGCACAAATATTATTTCTTGTGTTAGTATGCATCTCATGCCGGGGTGGTGAAATGGTAGACACGCCAGTTTTAGGAACTGGTCCCGCAAGGGGTGGAGGTTCAAGTCCTCTCCCCGGCACAAGTTATTTCTTGACTTTTTATGTTTTGTGTGATAATATTTTAAAGGCTGCACCTTAACACTACTTTTTTGTTTCTTAAACTGCGCATTGCGCGGAGGATATATGCCGTTGTGGCTCATCGTTATTATCCCGATTGCACTTGCAATTATCATTCTGATGTCAGTCGACACTCTCCCGCCAAATAGGTATGGAGCTATCGACTTTCTGGGTCTCGCATTTTACGAAGCGGGTCCTGGGGGTCCTGTAATTGTTGTGAAGGGCCTTATGCACATGAAAGTCTTCGATTCCCCGCTCCACGAAAAAGAGATCCCGGACGAACCCGAGTTCGTTCAGAAGGATCATCAAGATCATGTGGATACTGGGAAGAAGGCAACCATTCGCATCTCACAACGTGGCGCAAACACCGCGCTCTGGATTGATGTCGCACGTTTCAAGAAGGAGGGCAAGAATTTCGATAAGTTTCTCGACTATCTCGTTCCCCTTGGTACCTACGCTAAGGCGAACGGCTATGACGAGGAGACTGTCGAAGCCATCAAGGCGGATCCGTATAACCAGGCAGATACTACGGAAGTTTCAGGTATATTCGCCTGGAGACATCGGAAGGCAGACGGCTTCGGGAATCCGCAAGGAGGATGCTTCGATTTCATCCGCAACATTCACAGTCTTGAAGAAGCGGACAAACGGATTGAAGATGAGATGGTTCGTTCGTTCCAGCGAATCCTGAACGTTATTACGCCAGGACACGCATTCGAACATAGCGACATCATTTCAGACTACACCCTCCACATGCTCGAGATTCTCATCGGCGAGGAGGAAGACAAGACATCCCCCAAGAGAAAGTGTCTTCCACGCTGGGGCATCGACCTCACTAAGGCCGCGATCAAGCTGATCGATCCTGGCGAAAGATTCAACATCGCTGTGGCGTCAGCTGCCGCTTCGGCTGCAAGGCGCCAGGAAGTCATTCGGGATGCGGAAGCGACCAAGGCTGCCACAGAGCTTGTGGCACAGGGCACCGCCTATGCTGAAGCAAAAATTGGCATGGGTAAAGCTAGGGGTGCCGGAGCAATGGCCAAGGTTATGCAAACACCTGAAGGGCGTCAGGCTGCTGCTCAAGCGAGCGCTGAACGAGTAGCAGAAAAAGCAGACTTCATCATCACGAACTCAAATGATGGAGCCCTGACGGGAACTGTTGCGGCAATGGCGAAATCCGCTATTGCAGCATTCGCAGGTAGCACCCCTCCAACCCAACTCAACAGGGATAAGAAAAAGTAACAAACTAGTAGTTTCCCAGCGGCTTCCTTCCCACAAAGGAGCCGCTTTTTTTTCTATATTGACTTACTAAAATAAATATGTTATTATCTCTATTAGAGAGAGGTGAAAGCAACCTCCGTACATAGACATCAACAAAAGGTGCGTGATATGAAAATTCTGACCGAATTTCCGTACAATCTTATCGTCATGTTCACTCTTTTCTTGCTCACCCTCTTAGGAGGCCTAGCCCTTAAGAGAAAGGGTAATGAAAAGAGTGAGCGTCCGAAAAAGAGAAAGAAACTGACATCGAATCCGGTACCTGTCGACACAGCAGGGACAACGACAACAACTGCTGCGTCTGCAAAGGTGACGCTTGAAAACAAGTCTGGAAAGAAAGCGAGGAGCTCCGGCTGGAAGAAGTGGGTGATCATCATCATTACGATGGCATTCATCAACCTCATGCTCTATGCGAGCTCCCCGGATCTCTACAAGTGGCTGGTGATACAGCCGTTGTATTGGATCTTCCACGCCATCGTCCTCATTGTTGCATTCGTAACCGAGCTCGGCAGCGATACCGGCAATGAAGCAACGAAGTGGATCAAGGGAGCCTTTATCTTCTGCCTATTGCTCGCGATTGGAACCTGGGGATACCGCAAGTATGGCCTACCTACGTCGGGTGCTGACAGTTGGGATGATTCAAATGTCCGCACTATCACCGTTACCTCGCATTGGGGCAAGACCTTCATTCCCCCTCACGAATGGGCGGGCCGTCATATGGATTGGACACCGGCGGATACGTCGCTACCATTCCAGGTAGCAACTCAGTCCGACACAGTAACCTATCATTCGGGCGAAAAGTACAAGGACATCGGTACGATCCTCTCCTTGAACTTCCGAATGGTGAGTGATACCACCGCCAAGTTCATCGTGCGAGCCTACAAGTAGTAAGCAACTGCACGGGAACTATCACCGGGCCGGTACGCATGCGTACCGGCCTATTTCTATACAAAAACACTCCGCATGCGCAGAGTGTTTTCTTTATCGCTATTGGATATTCGCCGGAGGCGTAATCCCGAATGTATTCAAGACGATGTGGATTAATCCATACGCACTGAACATAACGAACATTCCGAACAACCCATACATTATTTTGCGCTTGCCGTCTTCCCTTCCTTTGGAATCATCTGCCTTACTGATGAACTGGAATAGTCCGAAGAAGAAAATAAGAAGAGCGATGGCAAACACAAGGATGATGATGGGGTTAATGATCAAAGCATTAACCCTGTTCAAGAATGTGTTGATGTTCATGACAAACTGCTACTGAGGAAGACCTTGAACGGTAGGAACTGGGAGGCTACCTCCCTGGTCGTTTACTCCGAGAGAGTTACCGACGAATCGAACGAGTCCCCAAACAGAGACCATAACGAAGAGAGCGATCACTCCGTAGATCATTACCTGGATAGATTCCTTTCTCTTTTCTTCGTCTCCGCCGTTGAAGATAAACTTCAAGAGGCCGAAGAAGAATGCAAGAAGGGCGAGACCGACAACAACTGGAAGCGCGTAGCTAACGAGTGTTCCAATCGATTTAATAAGATTGCCGATATTTCCGAAATAAGTCTGCGCTGAAGCGAACAGCGGAGAAACCATGAGGACTGTGAGCACTGGAAGGATAACCTTTTTCATGTATACGTGATTATTTAATAAACCTTAATGGTATGTTCATAATCATACCCTCTGGTACGGAAATTACCAGCAGCGTGGGGATAATTATGAGCACGGATGCTGAAGATCGAATCCGCATGGAGGACCGGATTGATCAACATAAACAGGATCGGTACCGCCTCGAGGTGCGGGAACAAATGCACCGGGAGAATATCCTGCACCGGGAGTATATGTTCCATCTGGCTGAATATTAAACGCCGTTCCAATGAATCTCACGAGCCCCCAGACGGAAAACATTACGAATATGGCAATAAGTCCCCAGACCATTTGATTTCTTCCTTCTGCATGGCTTTTTACGTCGTCTGCTTTGAAAATAAATTTAACCAGACCAATGAAAAACGCCAACAAACCAAGACCTCCGGCAACAAGAATAGCCGAGGAAACCAATCTTCCGCCGCCGCTGATAATCCCCTTGATTCCCTGTCCTTCATTTGCCGCAAAAGCAATTCCAGGAAGTGCGGCGATGAAAATAAGGCAGAACTTTCTCATATTTATTTTATTGGACGAAGGAGTGGAATTCCTCCGACGTTGTTTGAGATTCCGATATCTCTCTGGGCGAATTTTATAATTCCAAAGACGCTGAACATCACAAAGAGTGCGATGAGTCCCCAGATCATCAAGTTCTTTCCTTCTTCGTGCTCCCCTGCATCTCCGGCTTTCATAATAAATTTTGTCAAACCCCAAAGAAAAGTTAACAAAGCCAATCCTCCAACAACGGGTGTCGCAAGCGTAACGATATCGGTAAACAGTTTAACTACATCAGCAAAGGTACTGTTGTTGTTAATCTGCGCAAATGCGAGGGTGGGAGTGATCAATAATAAAAGGTATTTTTTCATTTTAGAATGGACAACTGCCAGATCCCTGAAGTGCACAGAGAGTGTTTCCAATTACTTGGAAAATGACCCACGATCCGAGAAGAATGGCTGTACCGATAGCTGTATATAACAAAGCTCTGTTTGCAGTCTGAATCTTTTTCTCATCTCCTTGAGCCATAACATACAAGAAACCGGACCAAATGAATGCAAGAACTGCGATCACTCCTCCGATAGGCATGAGAATGTTATCAAAAATACTTTTGAAGAGTTGGGGAATGGTTGTTGCTTTAGTTCCGAAAGGATTATCAAGTTTGAAATTGATTGATTGAGTGGTTCCTCCTCCCACTGTTCCCCCTCCTGCAGGAGATCCTACTACACCACCACCAGCAGGGGTTCCCGCTGTTCCTTCGGCTCTTACTACATTAAAAGAAACCCCAAGCAAGAAAACCAAAATCAGAAAGTGTGGAAGATATTTTTTCATTAATTTGATGGATTACCAAGAAGGGAGAAGCCGCCCGCAGGATCTAAGAGAGCGTTAGTAATAGTGTAAATCAGGAACCAAGCTAAGACAACGATGACATATCCCTTCAGCACCATGAGAAGCATTTTCTTTGCATCCTTCATGGCGCCTTCGTCTCCACCGGATGTTAACAACTTAAATCCCGCGAATGCAAAGACGGCTGCAGCAAGAATAGTAGAGAGTTTAATGAGAAAGTTGATGGCATTGTGTACAAGCAGAATTAAGGAATCGATGGTGCAGGGATATGCAGTTGTACCGTTACATACAATAAGGCTGGTTTTATCTGGAGCAATCTCCTGTGCGTGAATAAATACAGGTACCACCAAAATCACAAGGACCAAGAACCCTAAAACATGCGAAAGTGGTTTTTTCATTTACCGAGTGTATTTAGTTTATCTTCTGCTGTGCGGAGCGCGTTGGATCTGTCAGATCTTCCGGAGGTAACTGAATCAATCATATCAGTAAAGATTTTTCTGGTCTTAACAGTATCCGGATCCAACCATCCTTTGGCTTGAATGGCAGCGTCATAGAAAGTGCTCAAATATAAATCTCCCGGCTTGTTTGCCAACAGAGTTCGTCTTGCCGGTGCAATTCCAAGAAGCGTTGCTAACTTGCTCGAGGTATCAGATGAAGAAAGCTTCAGCGCGGCACTGTATGCAGCGGCTTGGTTTGGAGAACTTTTTACAATAGCTACCGCTTTCATCTGGCCGAATGTAAAGGATTTGCCCGCAACTCGAGACTGGGGCACCGCCATAATACCAAGAGCAAGTGTTGGAGATTTTGCTTTTAATTCTCTGAGTTCACTCGCAAATCCCAAGTAGAGGGCGCTGTCTCCGGAAATAAACGAGGTTAAGGCCGGAAGCTGGGATCTATTCCACGAATAAAACGGCTTAGCGGGATCAGAGAATTGAGTGTAGAAATCCAATGCGGAATCTGCGGGAGAATTTGGAAGGTTATACGCATTCAAAAGTTCTGAATTGATCGAAGAACCCTGGATATCTGTAATCGGAGTACCGGCTTGAAGCATGAGGAGCGAAAGAATCTCTTTTGCATGGGGAATGTTCGAAGAGGTGCCGAGAGCAATAGCAGATTTCGTAATGTTCCCCGCGTTATCTCGCGCGGTGAGTTTAGCCGCGTAATCATACATCTGGTCCCAATATGCGGGAGGAAGGGCAAGAGAAGCGCTCGAGAGCAAGTCTCGGTTGTAGAACATCACCAACGGATCAATGGTCAGAGGAAGGGCGTAGGATCCCGCTGAATTCAAAAACAATGTTCCTTCGTCTGCAAACGTATTAATGAAATCTTTCTGACTCACCGTTGTATAAGGAATGATCGAGAGTTTATTCCTCTGCTTCCAAACTTTGTCTTGAGACAAGATCACCAGATCCGGTCCCGTACCTTCTGCCAATGCTTCGGTGAAATCGGTGTCAAAGGTATCTGCAGACTTTTCCGTATAGGTGAGGGTAAGGGTGCTGTCGCTCGAAAGACCGGATTCACTGAGGAAGGTATTGAAATCATACGAAGAAATATCTCCCCAAATAGTAATCCGAGCACTCGTCGTTCCAGAACCGGTGTGGACGAAAGAGAATACAAGGACCGCACCGACGATGGCTACTCCAAAAAAGAGGAGAAGGAAAAGCTGAAATTTCGACATTACAAATATTGTATCATCAATTTTTAAAGATGTAGCCTGTCTGTCCACGGCCCGCATCGAATGCGCGCTCAAAAACCAATCCCGAGGTTTCGAGAACTTCGCGGATACCAACCATTTTTTCAACCAAACATACCTTGCCTCCCTTCTTCACAATTCTCTTGGCTTCCGCACACGCTCCCGCTTTGTCCTCGAGTCTTGAAAAGATATGCGAAAACACCGCTCCATCGAGGACTCCAGACCGAAGACTGGTTCCTCTTTCAATGTCTCCGATCATCACCTCAATATTTTGTCTTCCTTCCATCATGGCGGTTTTCTTTAACCGAGAAAGCGACGAGGGTTCGAGATCCACCGCAATCACTCGCCCCATGTTCCCCACTGCGGTCGAAAGTGCTGCCGTATAAAATCCGCTGCCGCTGCCGAGATCCGCAACTTTTTGTCCGGGAATAAATCCGAATTCGAGGACGTTGTGGATCGGATCGTTTTTCATGTAGATATTATACAAGCAAATGAAATAAAAAAAGCCCGAACTGCTGGAACAGTTAGGGTTTATCAGTATCGATGGCCGAAAGAATGAAGACCGTTTCGTCTAATCTATCCCACTCGTGTCCGGGATAATCGAAAATAGTCTGCATACTCCATGTTCCGTCCTCTTGTCGGCACAGAGCAAGACAGTCTGGATTACCCGGCGGCATTTGCAGATCTGCAATAAACACAATCCGCTTGTGCCCCCATTCGAACAGTATGTTGAGGGGATATCGCGCAGAGAAATGCAGCACGAACTCAAGTGGGGTGCGTTGACTGCCTTCGTGTTCCCCTACTCGACAGAGATGATCTGTTGAATTCATCTCAGGAGTAATGATGCGTTCTTCTGGGTCCAGAATGACAGGACGATACAAACGGCCGTGTGTTGGAATGTACGGAAATTGCTTATCTGGATCTCCGAAAAAACGTTCGCCCAGATCAGCTTCCCAGGCGATTTTTCTTTCTGCAAGACCAGCAAGCAATGCATCACGCGATTCTCCCTTTGAAACAAATGGGTCAAGGGGAAATCCTAGTGGTTCAAGAGCCGTAGGCGGCTCAAGACGTGATCTAATCATGAGCTCCTCCGGGTTTAATGGTTCCGATTTAAAACTTTACTCCTGTATTCCGGAGAGTCAACCACTTAAAAGCAGATCAAACTTGCAAGTGAGTCTCCTTCTCGCAATTTCATGATGCGTACCCCTTGAGTTTGTCTACCAAGCACTGGAATTTCTTTCACGTCAACACGAACTACTTGGGATTTCTTTGAAATGGCGATCACTTCTTCCTCTGCTTCCGTCACCACTTGCGAAGAAATAACCTTGCCGGTTTTGGCTGTAACGTTTGAGGTCAAAATACCGGATCCTCCTCGTCCTTGGACTTTGTATTCGGAAAGGTCTGTTCGTTTTCCGTACCCGTTTTCTGAAATAACCAGGAGGTGTACATTCTGCGCTCCTTTCTTCACCGTATTTGCGCTGATGACCCTGTCTCCCTTATCAAGTTTAATACCGCGAACACCGGCTGCGCCTCGTCCCATTTCACGGATATCCGATTCCTTAAAGCGGATGGACTGTCCTTCGCGTGTAACGATGGAAAGATCATCTCCGGCGCAGACCATCGAAACTGAAACCAAGCGGTCTCCTGCAGCAAGAGAGATGGCAATAATGCCCGATGAACGAACATCGTGGAAAGATTTGGCAGCCACTTTTTTGGCCGTACCGTCCTGGGTTACCATCATGAGGGAACCCTGTATTTCCTTGGCCTCCTTGGACATCGGAAGAATAGAGGTAATTTTCTCGTCATCCGAAAGCGAGATGAAGTTCATAATGGACTTACCCTTTGTAGCGCGCTTGCCTTCTGGGATATCGTACATCTTGATCTGGTACGCCTTGCCTTTGTCTGTAAAGAAAAGAAGATCTGAATGGGTTGAAGCGGTTAAGAAATGAGTAACGAAATCTTCTTCTTTTGTATCGAGGTCCACCACGCCAACTCCTCCACGCTTCTGGCGTTTGTATTCGTCCGGATTGGTGCGTTTGATATATCCCCCTGAAGTGAGAACGAGTGCGTTGTCTTCGTCTGGAATCATATCTTCAACTGAAAGGATCTTTGCACCTCCTTTAATCACCTTCGTTCGTCTATCGTCTCCGTATTTTTCCTTTGCTGCAGTCAGTTCGTCTTTGACCACTTTCAATATTTTCTTTTCAGACGAAAGAAGGTCTCTCAGGAATGCGATGAGGGTCTGAACTTCTTTCAATTCGTCTTCGATCTTTTTGCGTTCGAGTCCGGCAAGTTTCTGAAGGCGCATTTCAAGAATGGCGTTTGCCTGAAGATCTGAGAACTTGAATTTCTTCATCAAGTTTTCCTTTGCTTCTTCTACTGTCTTGGATGCGCGGATGATTTTAATCACCTCTTCGATATGATCCAAGGCTTTTGAGAGTCCGAGAAGGATGTGTTCTCTGGCTAAAGCTTTTTCGAGATCGAATTCAGTTCGTCTTCGGACAACCACCTGGCGGTGCTTCAAGAATTCCTGAAGCATGGTCTTCAAAGAAAGGGTTTGAGGGACTCCATCTACCAGTGCAACCAAGTTTAAATGGAATGTATCTTCGAGCTGGGTATATTTGTATAAACTGTTGAGGATCTTTTGAGGCTGGGATCCGGTTTTGAGATCGATGGCGATGCGAATATCTTTTGTTGATTCGTCTCGAAGACCTTTGATGCCCTCGATCTTCTTTTCGCGAACGAGATCCGCGATCTTTTCGATCAAGGCAGATTTATTTACGCGATATGGAATCTCGGTGATGATAATCTGGAAGTTTCCAGCTTTATTTTCCTGGATGTCTGCGACCCCGCGAGCAACGATGCCACCGCGTCCGGTTGCATATGCGTGATGAATATCTTTCTGATTAAAAATAACCCCCCCGGTTGGAAAATCCGGTCCTTTAACAAACTCCAAGAGTTCTTCAGTTGAAGCTTCCGGATTGTCTGCGAGATGCATGGTGGCACCAACCACTTCGGTTAAGTTGTGCGGAGGAATGTTCGTTGCCATTCCAACGGCAATACCAAGGGTACCGTTCAATAGAAGGTTTGGGAGAGCGGCAGGGAGTACGGTTGGTTCTTTTTTGGTACCGTCATAGTTTGCTTTGAAGTCTACAGTGTTCTTGTCTATATCATTCAAAAGTTCTGAAGCAACACGGCTCATCTTGGCTTCGGTATATCTGTATGCAGCGGCTCCGTCTCCGTCTATGGAGCCGAAGTTACCTTGTCCGATGATAAGCGGATATCTGGTGGAGAAATCCTGGGCGAGCTTGACCATGGCGTCGTAGACGGAGGCGTCTCCGTGTGGGTGGTATGATCCGAGCACGTCTCCAACTACCGTCGCGGATTTTCTGGACTTGGCGCTCGCGGTCAGACCTTTTTCGTTCATGGAGAACAAAATGCGTCGGTGCACGGGTTTCAATCCGTCGCGGACATCCGGAAGAGCGCGGTCTGTAATGACAGACATGGCGTAGTCGATGAAGGATTCCTTCATCTCGGTCACGATCGAACGTCCGACGATTTTGTTTTCGCCTGCGTCGTCCTGCATTTTTTCTCCTTCGGTTTTAGTTGCCATAGGTGGTATTTGGTAACGCTTCGTCTCGAACAGATTTGTATTCTTGATTTACGTCCACGGATTGTATCGTGGTTTTAGTTTGATTAAAACCTTGGCTAATCGCAGCTGAGAGATTTTGGAATCCTCCCTTAATGGCTTCAAACGGACTTTCTGGAGCAGTGTCGAGAGCGGCCGCAGCTCCGGCAATTTGAACGGGTTCGAGAGTGTTTTTTGCTACCGCTGCAGACGGTGTGGAATGAAAAGCGAACACAGACCAGACAGAAAAGAGTGCGAGGGTAAACAGAGCTGATACGCCAAAAGCAAAACGCTTTTTGTGCGCATCCGAACGTTTGTGAATAGTTGAAAGATATCCGGGCATATTATTCTTCTTTAAGGACAACAATGTCTCCCTCTTTCCCTTCCAAATCCTTCTTTTTAAGAACCAGTTTATCAATTGCATCCACTTTATCTTCTCCCCCTTCTTTTAAGAATACATCCAAGGACTTTTTATCTCCAACTTTTCCATAATGCATGGGGATGATGATCGAAGGTTCAAGAGAAACGGCCAATTTGTATGCCGCTGCCGCATCTAATACTCCTTCTCCGCCGATTGGTACGAACAATACATCCACTTCTTCGAGAGCTTCAAGAGCATCTGCCGATAATGCCGGATTTGAGAGGGCTCCCAGGAATCCAAGGTTCATTCCTTCGAAGGAAATCTGATAGATAGTGTTGTATCTGGCCTCGTCTCCGTAATTTGATTCCGAAAGAAAGCCTTTAATTCCGACATCTTTTACCTCATATTCTCCGGGACCTGTAATGACGAAAGATTCTTTGTCTCCCCGGGAAGTGGTGTCTCCCCCGTTGAGGTCTGGGTGGTTTGTGGTGATAAGGGTAATATCTGCCCCTGATTTATTGGTGCCAAATTTTGAATCCTTGGAAGGCGGGTTGATGGCAAGAGTGAGGTCTCCTTGTGAGATTTTGAACGATTCGATCCCCTGGTAGCTGATTATCATATTCCCTATTTTACCATATTGAGTAGCCATTATCCACTTTTTATTTGAGTGAAAAGACGAAATGTGTTCAACTGTTTACAGACTCACGTTTCGCGAACATCCCCCGTTCCGGAGACGTACATGTTCAATCTGTCTATCGATCACGGCTCTCATGCAAAAATTGCATTGTGGAGCGTAGCATTCGTTGTCACATCCTTGCTGAGTGGGGCGGCAATACCAAAACCCACCGGATTCGTGTGTGGTGAAGTTGTCTCTCGTGAAAGTATTCAACCCGGAGTGCCTTGGCAGGAAAAAATTCTGTTCAAGAACAACGACACACTTCGAGTCTGGACCAACATTCCTATCCAGATCGAATACAAGGAACGCGAACCGGGCGGCAAGATATACAAGATTTTCTATGTCGACCGAGTACTCGCATCGGGAGAGTCTCGGCGGTATTTCTGGAACATCTTGCAGGTCAACAACTGTGGTGGTCCAGCTTACCGCCATACATGAATTCCCCTTCCCCAATCTATCGGGGATTTTTTTATATTTGTTGTACACAACGTGTATTGACAAGCAAAACACGCCTGATACTGTTTAATGAGTTGCAGCAACAAGGAGCTCTTACCCCTCCCGATGTATGCAGAGCACCTTGCCACGGTTCCCTAAAGGAACCACGTTCCACAGGAGAGAGACATGCGTCAGCCTCACAGTCGTGCCTCCGGTCATCGGATGTCCACGCGGGTCACAGCAGTCCTCACGGTCTTCGCACTCGCTGTTCTCGCACCGACGATGCAGGTTGCAGCCGGATCGACCGCGCCAACGTACACCGTCGCGGCGCCCGCGACGAACACCCAGCAGGCCGCCATCGTCGAGACCGGGATCACGGTCAGCATCCAGGTCGCCAAGGTCGCAATCGAAGGCAGTTCCGGCGTCAAGGACGTGATGTTCACGTCACGCCATGTCGACGGCATCGAAGTCACCGGTTCGTACAACAACACGGCGACCACGGCAGCACTCACGAAGCAACCATGCGATATGCAGGCACTCGACGACACCGCCGGCGCGACGAAGGTGCAGCTCGCGAAGTTCACGGGAACCCCGCTCGTCGTCCGACTGACGCCACTCTGCGGCGGCAACACCCGGCGAATCGCGCTCTCCATCACCTGATCCACTCGCAGTAGCAGCACAGCTGTACTGCGTCGACCCCACTCTGTTGGGGTCTTCGCTTTTATAGACAATTCCCCTCTTTTCTGCTATTTTACTCAGGTTCCTTATTAACCCCCTCGTTCGATATCCCCACGGCTTTAGGCAACCATTCAGAAAGCCGTGGACCGTACGAGGCTCACTCATTTGGCTACAAAAGAAAAGAAAGTTAAAACCCCTGCAGCAGAGGACACCTCTCTCATGGGCCAAGTTGTTTCGAATACTGAAAATCCCCCTTCCATCGAAGACGTTGTTGAAGGACCCGTCATCTCTATAGACAAAGGTGCGGTTTTTATCGATCTTCATCCATTCGGTACCGGAATCATCTACGGTCGTGAATTCATGAACGCTCGAGACATTATCAAGAAGATTAACCCGGGAGACACAGTTGCCGGAAAGGTTGTTGGTATCGGAGGCAAAGAAGGATACATCGAAATTTCCCTCAAAGAAGCTCGCCAGGCTCTTATCTGGAGCGAGGCTGAAGAAGCCATCAATGGCAAGCGCATCTACGAACTTCCAATCACCGATGCAAACAAGGGAGGTCTTATCATCAACTGGCAGGGTATCTCCGGATTCCTCCCTGCATCTCAACTCAAACCTGAACACTATCCTCGCGTTTCAGACGGAGACAAGGAAAGAATTCTCGAAGAGTTGAAGAAACTCGTTGGTACAAAGCTTTCGGTGACCATCATCGGAGCAAATCCAAAGGAAGGTAAACTTATCTTCTCTGAAAAATCTCCTGAAACAAAGAACAAGGAAAACATTATCCAGAAATACGCCCTTGGAGACGAACTTTCCGGAGAAGTAACGGGATTGGTAGATTTCGGAGTCTTCGTTAAACTCGAAGAAGGACTCGAAGGATTGGTACACATCTCTGAAATTGATTGGGGCTTGGTGGAAAATCCAAAGACCATGTTCAAGATCGGTGAAAAGGTAAAAGTGAAGATTATCGAAATCAAAGACGATAAAATTTCTCTTTCTATCAAAGCCCTCAAGGAAAACCCTTGGAAAGGTGCGGAGAAGAAATACAAGAAGGACGATGTGGTTGAAGGAGTTATCATCAAGTTCAACAAGCACGGAGCACTCGCTTCCCTTGAAGAAGGAGTTGCAGGTCTCGTCCACGTTTCTGAATTCGGCGGTGAAGACAAGCTTCGTGAGAAACTCGAAATGGGTAAATCATACAGCTTCAAGATCACTCTCTTTGATCCAAAAGAACAGAAGATGGCGCTCTCGTATATCGAGAAGAAGTAAAATTCCAAAGAAAATAAAAACCCCGCAATTGCGGGGTTTTTATTGCGCATTGCAAAGTTAACTAAAGTGTGGTTTTATATCGAAAGAACCCTCATCCACTCACCCCTTCGGAGGCTTTTTATGGCTCAAGACCATGGAGCATTTCGGAGGTGCATCCTCCTGATTTTGCTCGAAGCGTTTTACCAGGCTGATGATTCTGTCTTCAGCTTTGAAAGATTCTTCAAAGCAGTGCAAGGACTTCGGGGATATTTGCACCACAACAAGAGCATGAGTGTGATTCTGGGGCTAACCACTAGAGAAGATGTCATCTCCCATCTTCATGGGTTAGCAGCTGACAACCTCATCCTGTTTGTGGACAACGACGAAACAGATCGAGAGATTCGTTTGCCTCGTGAAGTTTGGAGACAGATGGCGTCGGGGAATCATCACAAGGATATTCGCATGAGTGATGGTTCGCGCCTAAACTTCTTCAGACTTTCACAAAAGGCGGCTCTCTACTCAAAGAATCTTCTTCCCCACGAACGTTGCGCGGACCAGTAGTCCGTGCTTTTTATTTGAAATTTTTGACAGGAAGTGTAGGGTGATGAAAGACCCCATACCACGAGGACTCCGTGCACATCATTTTACCAAAAACTTTAGCACCAATCGGCACCAACCCTCTTTTCTTTCTAGTCGGACCAATCCGTGGAGGAGACGACTGGCAGAAAAAATGCTGCGAGTTGCTGGAAGAAAAAATGTGTCAAGATTTCGACGTAGCAGTACCGTGCAGGTGGGGACCAAAACATCCACTGTACACACATCGCGTAGTCGGTTTTCAAGATGGCTTTGGTCGCCAACTTCTGTGGGAAAGATACTACCTCGCAGCTGCAGGGAGAGAATTAGGCAAGGGATGCATTCTTGCATGGCTTCCATGCGAGAGTGAGACAAATCCGCGGGATGATGGACAGCTGTATGCTCGTGACACATACGGAGAGCTGGGAGAATGGCGAGGAAGATTTATGTGTCGTCCTAACAGAAACGAACAGCTACCTTTCGCCATCGGAGCCGAAGCGGAATTTCCTGGCTTTGATGTAATCAAGAGAAATTTCGACGACGGGCTCAAGGGAAGAATTCATTTTGCTACCACCCTTGAAATGACTGTCGAGCATGCGGTGTCCACGCTCTACTGATCTACCCGTTACATTCCGTCATCGCCTTCTGAAGCCCCTCCGTCACCAGGTATTCAACTGCAGTTCCTGCACGCATGAATACCTTTTTTAATATTTCAGTTTCAGAAGCTTTAAATTCACCTAAGATAAACTTCTCGACATCTTTCTCCCCTTTTGGCTTCTTTAATTTCCCTCCTGGAGTGACCGGGCTGATACCAATTCGGATACGAATGAATGCAGTGGTGCCTAAAGCTTTAATAATCGATTCTATGCCCTTGTGGCCCCCTGAGCCCCTATCGTACGAGACTCTCATGGTTCCCAAAGGAAGATCGAGATCGTCATAGATGACGATTAATTTCTCTGCCGCCTTCTTACTCTTCACCACTTTCGCTACTCCGGACCCGGATTTGTTCATGAACGTATCCAAATGAACAAACTTTACGCCTTCAGCCGGATTTTTTTCCAAAAACTCTACAGCAAGGCGCCCGGTGTTGTGTCGGGTGTGCGTGTATTCGTCTCCGGGATTGCCCAAACCTACGAGAATATGCATGGACCTATTGTGTCAAATGATTTTAGATAATACAATGCAGTAAAAATTATGGACACAACAACTCAGAACGTTCCTCTTGAAATAAAAAAAGAAAAGAAATCTGATTTCTGGCTCGAGCTTGGAAAACTTGCGGTCATTGCAATTGTTGTGGTTGTTCCTTTCAGACTTTTTATCGCCCAGCCTTTCATTGTGGACGGCGCTTCAATGGATCCGACCTTTGCAACGGGACAATATTTAGTTGTGGATGAAGTAACGTATCATTTCCATACTCCAGCCCGAGGTTCTGTTCTCATTTTCAAATATCCGAACGATACGAGCAAATATTTTATTAAACGCGTCATTGGTCTTCCCGGAGAAACGGTGAAAATCAATAACGGAATTGTGACAATCATTAATGCAGCACATCCGGAAGGGATAACATTGGACGAACCATACATTGTGTACAAGAAAGCAGATTCCTCAACTCTCACCCTTTCAAACGACGAATATTTTGTCATGGGAGACAACAGGCTTGGCAGCGCAGACTCCAGATTGTGGGGTCCCGTTCCAACCAAAGATATTGTTGGCCGTCCAATCGTGCGTTTCTGGCCTCTAGCTCTCTGGCCGGGAGATAAAACACAATCACTCAATGTCCAAACAAACTAACAGACCTGGATTTATTCTTAATGAATTCGACCGCTCTGTTTTTTTAGCCTCCCACTTTGGATTTATGCCGGTAGAAGCACCGAAAGTTACCGAGAAAGATCTTCGTATGACCGAAGAATGCCGGGGATTCGTTGAAGCGGACAAACCGAAAGGAATCCATGACGCCGCGGAAAAATCGGCTTTCCTCCGGACCTATTTGGAAAAAGAATGGAATGGACTTTCGCATCCCCTGGCTCTGGCATATAAAAAACCGGACTCGGGCAAGAAAACTTCCGAATACGGGCTTCATGTTCTCGGATTATCCACCGCTGCAGCCGAAGCTCTCCTCTTGCAGGCTTCCCTTTCCATACTCGAAGATCAGGGACACAAACATATGGTCATTGAAATAAATTCAATGGGAGACAAGGATTCCATTTCTGCGTATGAGCGTGAATTGCATCATTTCATGAAAAAGCACGGAGACTGTATTGCAAGCGAACACAAAAAAAGATTAAAAACGGATATTTTAGAAATATTGAATATCGAACTTCCCGAAGCCTCGAGGGATCAGCTTCCTCTTTCCATTGCTTCTTTGAATTCTGTGAGTCGAGCACACTTTAAAGAGATGCTCGAATATCTCGAAGCATTGAATGTGGAATTCAGATTGGCTCACACGTTGAATATCAACAAGCATTACGCTTCGCACACTATTTATTCCATTCGAGATTTAGATAATGAATCGCTGCTTGCGAAAGGTTGCCGTTATTCCCGTCTATCTAAACGATTTGGATTCAAAAAGGAACTTCCGGCTGCTGCGATCACCATCTTTGGAGAAGTAAAGGAACCCCTAAAGATGTACAAAGATCTTCCAAGACCAAAATTCCATCTGATACAGCTTGGATCCCAAGCCAAGTTGAAAGCTATTCCTCTTATTGAACTCTTAAGACGAGAAAAAATCCCTGTATACCACGCCATTGGAAGAGACAAGATCACAGCACAATTCAGTTCGGCCGAAGCGCTGCGCGTTCCGTATGTTCTTATCGTTGGACAAAAGGAAGCGTTGGATAACACAGTGACTATTCGTAATTCTTTTACACGAGCTCAAGAAACAGTGCGGATGGATGTCTTACCACAGTATCTAAAGAATTTGACTTTTTAAACTATTTGTACCATTGTACATACAGGACCGTATCACTCCCCTTACAATGGACAGATACTCATATGCGCTTCGCTCTTCGTATTTTGCTTGCCACGGTAGCTTTCCTGGCAACAGCCTGCAGGTTCGTAGATCAGCCTCCGTTGGGAACACCAGAAAACGTAGGTACCCGTAACCGTGTCTCCAGCCTCCTAAGACTGGAACGCCAGGACGGAAGAGGTGCAGGAATTTGCACGGAAGCTCTCCACACGTTCATGAACGTGAAGAACCGTGCTGCAGCGTCCTGGGGACAAGCAAACACAACGGATATACTGCTTCTCCACGACGCTTTGGCCATGTCTGCCGGACTGGTCAGCAGATGCAGTACTGACGAGGAAACCGGAGTCAGATTCGCAAGTGAAAACGTCGACGTCCGCCAAGTAGTGTATGTCGTGCAAGACGCCCGGGCGTTTGCCGTAGCAACAAACCAATAGTGCTTCTCCTCGTCCCGCCTCCATGTGGGACATTTTTTATACTCCCTTACTTGCCCAAAATAGGGCTTTGTGTTAGATTATCCCCCACATATGGCAGTAAATATTGAAGTTCAAAAAGGAGCCAGCGAGAACAATCTCTCAGTCCTCCGAAGGTTCCAGAAACGCGTTCAGGGCGCAGGTGTCCTTACCCGTGTCCGTTCAAACCGCTATTCAGAACGAGTGAAATCAGAGAACGTCAAACGAGCTAAAACCCTTGCATATTTGAAGAAAAAAGACGAAACAGCAGAACTCGTTAAACTCGGAAAGATTCAGGAAGTTTCAAAATTCGGCAAGCGCAAGCGATAAGATGGGTAAGGGTTCAACACTCTCAATAATCAATACAACAAGAGGCAAGGCTCCGTCCCTGCCTTTTGTCTTAATGAAAGATAAGAGCCTTGGAAAGAAATATGAGATGTCTCTCGTGTTTATCGGAGACCAAAGATCACGCACATTAAACAGAATCCACCGGAACAAAGATTATCCAACAAACATTCTCTCGTTTGAACTTTCAAAAACGAGCGGGGAAATTTTTATAAACCTCGCCTTGGCCAAAAGACAGGCAAAAAAATTTGACCGTACCTATCCAAATTTTGTCGCTTTCTTGTTTATCCACGGGCTTTTTCATTTGAAAGGAATGGATCATGGCAGTACAATGGAGAGAGCGGAAGAGAAAGTGCGAAAAGAGTTCGGTATTTAGTTTTCTCTCCTCTCCTTTTATTTCATGGCACGCCAGATTAAAGTCGGCATTGATATCGGCACGCATCACACGAAAGTTGTGATCGCCGAAGAAACGCGCCTCACCTCCCCTTCTGGTTCGGTGCGCGTTACCCCAAAAGTTATCGGTACAGGCACGTCCGAATCCCGCGGAGTACACCATGGCTATATCACAAACGTAGCCGAAGTCCGAGAAAGCATCAAGCATGCCGTTAAACAAGCCGAAAAGGCCGCAGGAGTGGAAGTACGCAGGGCATTCGTATCAGTGGGAGGTCTGGGACTTTCCGGGGTCACGGCTTCGGGATCCGTTATCATTTCCAAAGCGGATCTGGAGATCACCCAGCTTGATTTAAATAAAGCGCTCGAAGCGGCCGAAGCTGCCATTCCCCATGCAGTCTCTTTGAATAAGAAGATAATCAATACCATTCCCGTTGAATATAAAGCGGATGGAAAGTTAGTCTGGGGGCAAGCACTTGGATTGAAAGCCCAGAAGGTTGAAGTGAAAGTACTATTTGTGATGTGCCTTGAACAGCATCTTCAGTCTTTGATCAAAGCGGTGGAAGAAGCGGGTATAGAAGTGATAGACGTCGTTGCTTCCCCCATTGCGGCATCGTTTGTGAACTTATCTAAAAAACAAAAGAAGGCCGGGTCTGTCTTGGCAAACCTTGGAGCTGAAACTCTTTCAATTGTCGTCTATGAAAACGACGCTCCCATTTCTCTCGAAGTTTTTTCTCTCGGCAGCACGGATATCACAAATGATATAGCTCTCGGTTTAAAAGTTACTCTCGAAGAAGCTGAATCCATCAAACTCGGAGCGGTGACAAACGCAACGTATTCCAAAAAGAAACTTGAAGATATCGTTTCAGCGCGTCTCAGCGATTGCTTTGAACTTATCGAAAACCACTTGAAAAAGATCGGGCGCAATTCCCTCTTGCCCGCGGGTATCGTTATCTCAGGTGGAGGCTCGGGAATACACAACATCAAAGAAACGGCCGAATCCACTCTCAAGCTCCCTTCAAAAATTGCCGAAATCCATTTTGGAGACGAGGAGAAAACCAAAACCAAGGATGGCATATGGTCTGTTGCCTATGGCCTTGCCGCATATGGCTTTATTGCCGAAGACGAACGGGCTTCCATTGGCCTTAAGGGACTCGAAAAAATAGCCGAAAGAGGCAAATCCTTCTCTAAAAAGCTCGGGGACTGGGTTGGGCAATTTCTTCCTTAACGGAGGAATAAAACACGAAACTTATTTAGAATCTGTCAACGGTTTCTTTTTCCCCTGGCTTTCTGTACTATAGTGGCATCTTATAAGACAGATTATCCACCCCTACCATGCCACAAATCAAACCAGAAGTTGAAGCATTCGCCCGGATCAAGGTCATCGGAGTCGGCGGATCAGGAAAAAATGTCGTTAATCACATGATTAACTCCAAAGTGAAAGGGGTTGATTTCATTTCAGTAAATACAGACGCGCAAGATCTTCATCACTCTCTCGCAAAGAAAAAAATTCATATTGGAAAAAACTTAACTCGAGGACTCGGAGCCGGAATGAATCCGGATCTCGGTAAACGTGCGGTTGAAGAAACAAAAGAAGAAATTCAGGAAGCTATCAAAGGTGCAGATATGGTATTCATCGCCGGAGGAATGGGAGGAGGTACTGCATCTGGTGCCGCTCCGGTTATTGCTCGTACTGCGAAAGAAGCTGGTGTTCTCACCGTTGCAGTTGTAACCAAACCCTTCTTCTTCGAAGGACAGCAGAGAATGAAGATCGCCGAAGAAGCGATCAACGACCTAAAATCTGCAGTTGATGCCCTTATCATCATTCCAAACGACCGTCTTCTTCAGACTATTGAAAAAGGCACCACCGCCAAGAACGCATTCGCTACTTGCGACAACATTTTAAAACAAGCGGTTGAAGGTATTTCAGACCTTATTACCACCCCGGGTATTATTAACATAGACTTCGCGGACATTCGAGCCGTTATGCAGGATGCCGGAGCCGCCCTCATGGGTATCGGTCTCGCTTCGGGAGAAAACCGTGCTGAAGAGGCAGCAAGACAGGCAATCTCATCTCCTCTCCTTGAAATTAGCATCAACGGTGCAAAGGGTGTTCTCTTCTCGATTGCCGGTGGGGACGACCTCGGTATGTTTGAAATCCAGGATGCCGCTAAGATTATTACCGAATCCGTTGATCCAAACGCTCGAATTATCTTCGGAACCGTTCGAGACGAGAAACTCAAGAAGGGAGAAATCAAGATTACCGTTATCGCTTCTTCATTCCCAGAAAGCCAGCAGAAGAAAGCGGCTTCCCTCTTTGCAGGTCCGGGCGAAGAACTGACTCGAGAAAAAATCTTTAACAGTATTCCTGCTTTCACAAAATCCGAACCTCGGAATCAGGAAGAATCTTCTTCATTCTCCGTTCGAAAACCGGTCGAAACTCAGGCTCCAGTGGCTCAAACTCCCGCTGCGTCAACCGTAGACGACAATGACGATGATTGGGGTGCGGTTCCAGCTTTCCTTCGAAGATCTAAATTGAAATAAACTTAAAAAGCCCCGACAGGGGCTTTTTTGTTTATCTCATCTTTTCTGATATCCTATATCTCTATGACATACGATTTAGCAATTATTGGAGGAGGTCCAGCTGGAGTTTCTGCGGGTGTATATGCTGCGCGAAAGAAATTAAAGACCGTTCTTATCACCGAATCTTTTGGCGGCCAATCCACCGATTCAATGGGCGTGCAAAACTGGATTGGAACCATTGAAATCACCGGGCCAGAATTGGCCAAGCAAATGGAAGCTCATTTGCGCGCATATGCAGAAGATTCGGTCGACACAAAAACCGGACTCCCGGTAACAAAAATTTCTAAAGAAAACGGGGTGTTTGTTGTGGAAACATCCAAAGAAAAGTTTGAAGCTAAAACAGTTCTCATCACCACCGGTTCGACCCGACGAAAACTTGAGATTCCCGGCGCTAAGGAATTTGAAAACAAAGGTATTACCTATTGCGCATCTTGCGACGGTCCGTTGTTCGGAGGAAAAGATGTGGTGGTGATTGGAGGAGGAAATGCGGGATTCGAATCTGCAGCCCAGCTTCTTGCGTATGCAAAATCCGTTACTCTCTTAAACAGATCCGATATCATCAAAGCAGATGAAATGACTGTGGAGGCAGTCTTGAAGCATTCGAATATGACCCTCATTAAAAATGCCATCCCAAAGGAAATTAAGGGGGAGAAATTTGTCGATACCGTTATCTATACGGATACTATTACCAACGAAGACAAAGAATTAAAAGTTTCGGGAGTATTTGTGGAGATCGGGCTTGTCCCCACCACCTGGTTTGTTGAAGATTTGATTCTCCTTAACCAATACAAACAAATTCCAGTTGATCCAAAAAACCAGAAAACTTCCATTGAGGGAATCTGGGCTGCCGGAGATTGTACCGACGGCCTGTATCATCAAAACAACATTGCATCCGGTGATGCCGTTAAAGCTCTCGAAGATATCTACATGCACGTGCATCGAACGAAGTAATCAAAAAATTTGCAAAGAGAACGGGCGGACGCGATTGAATCGCGCCCGCCCTTGTTGTTGCCCATCAGTGATTGATGAGCGTGTTGTTGTTCGTGTTGCGACACACGAACGCGCACACCACACCGGCGAGAATCGCCGTCGCCAGCCCCACCTGAGTCGCCCGGTTGATCGACCTCTCTTCGGACTTCGAAGAGGAGGTGGACGACGTAGACGTCGCAAGAGGAATGGGACTCTGATGCGCCGCCAATGAATCCACGATCCGCCGAGCGAATCTGCTCTCGTAGAAGTCGGAACTGTCCGGCTTGGGTGGCTTGACCGCCGCCACCGGCGAGGGTGTTGGGGTTGGCTTCTTCGCAGGCACTTCCTCCTTGCGCACCGGTACTGACTTGTCGGAACGCGCTTTCTTTCCGGTGTCTGAGGAAATGGCTTCCACGACCGACGCCGTACGAGTGATCGTGCGCCTCGTAACCTTCTGCGCGGTGTCGATGGCGCTCGCGAGTTGCGCAGCGTGAGCCGCCTTGAGAGCATTGGCTTCACGGATGCTGTCGCCGCGGGCGATGTTGATTCGGCGAATCTTGGCATCGGCCGTGTCGCGCTCCGCCTTGGCCGAGTCAAGTTCCGTCAACGGAACTTTGGCCGGCTTGACTGCAGAACTGTCCTTCTTCGGCTTCGTCGTGCCCGCCTGTTGTACTCCCTGCGCCCAGGCGGGCACGGAGATGATGAACAGGACGAGGAACGTCAGGACGGTCTTCCAGTTGGTTCGCATGGGATGGCTCTCCTTGAGCCGTTGTGGAGGTGATCGGAATCATCGTTGACCCGACAGGTACTACTTTTCTTCTGGAACGTACTGTATCATACGTCATGAACCTTGTAAAGGGGTTCCGAGTATATAGACGTTTGGGGGATAAAACCCTTACTTTAAGCCACAAATTGCCTTTAATTCTGTGATTTCTTCCGTCTTCGGTATGACATTCGTACTCTGATTAAGATAATACATGATCGAATCTGGGTTTGAATTGTGTTCGAGTCCAAGCGCATGTCCAAACTCGTGAGTGAGCACTCGTTCTAATTCCGCTTGGTTTTTGAATTCAAAAATATTAATTCTCTTGCCGTCTTGATCATAGACATACTGCCCTTCTTCAAATTCCTGTCCGGCCGTTTGGTTAACGACTTCCACATTTTTGTTTACCGTTCCAACCAATGCGTTGTATTTGTTTATAAGCATATTGATCTCCCCTGCCAAGTTATTTAATGCTACACGTTTCTTTTCAAGAACTTCATATGATATTTTTCCTTTTTTATACTGAGCAAGAAGAGTATTGTATTCCGCGTCCTTTGTTTTGTATGTGGATTCTAACGCCAGGTATTCGCTTCGAACACTCTCGGCAGATTGTTTGGTGGAGCTAATGGTGGATTTAAGAGTTTCATTCTTGTCTGCATTGGCTTGGCGTTCGTCATAGACCAAATTGAGAACAACATCTCCTTTTGGGTCATAGGCAAATAATTCTTTACCGATAACATTACTCCAAACTGTTCCGGACCGTTCTGCAACTTTGATAAGATTTTCTTTTGAAATGTTAAATCGTGGATCTATCGTTCCAAGGGTAAAAGTAATGGGTGCGGCACATGGAATTGAAATGCGGGTATATGCATATGCGCTGAGTCCAAGAACGAGTGCGAGACCTAAGAGTTTTTTCATAGACACATTATACAGAAAGAGACTACTTTAACTCCTCAGCCAATCCAATGAGAAGTCCCTCGGGACCTCGAATGTAGCAGAGTCGATATACGTTCTCATATTGAACTACTTCGTCAACGAGTACCGCACCGTGCTTTTGAAGACGCGCGAGCGTCTCATCAATATCGCTTACGGTGAACATGGCACGCAGGTAGCCCAGGGCATTCACCGGAGCATTGCGATGATCAGCAACTGCAGCTGGAGTGATAAATCGAGAGAGTTCGATTCTGCTGTGACCATCTGGAGTGATCATCATCGCAACCTCAACTTGCTGATTACCCAGTCCGGTAACACGTCCAGCCCATTCTCCTTCGACCATAGCTCGCCCTTCAAGTTTGAGTCCAAGTTCAGTGAAAAAAGAAACGGCTTCGTCGAGAGATTCTACGACGATACCGATGTTGTCCATTCTAAGCAATGTAGATTGTTTTAATTTCATATCAGTTACTTCCTTATTATAACAGCTCTGAATACCCTACAGGGTATCTTATAAAAGTTAACAAATAGGAGCTATTTTGTGTTGTGGCCTCATTATACAGGATTGGAACCAAGTCTATAGATGAATATCTTGTTCTTGCTTTTGATTAAAAAAATAGGATGGAAATAGCAAAAACCAAAATATAAAGAAGTAGTGCCCCAATCTAGTTATCTTCGTTTTTATTTTAAATTGTTTTGCTCGTAAAACTTCTTCAAGTTTCTTACTGAATTTAAATGGTATTACCTTGTCATTTTTTCCATACCATAAGCTAATCTTTGTTTTTATCACCGGAAAATTATTCTCTGACGCTAAAAGCTCCCATTGTTTTTCCAGCTTTTCGAAACTTACACCTTGAGACTCAAATGATTTTCTTAAATGCTGTGTCCGACACCCGTACCACATGTCTCGTGCAAGATTCTCACCCGGCGCAATCAATAAAATATCAGTGACGTCAGAATTATCTTTATAGGCCATTGAGCTATAGGATGAAGCGAGGCTAATCGCAACGAGAATGCATTTTTTAAAACCGTACTTCTCTTTTAATTTCTTTATATCATTTCTTACTTCTTTATTTATTTCTTCGAAGCATTCTTTAGTCAGGCTCGTAGAATCCGAAAGGATTGAACGAGGAAATTCATAAGCTAGAAATGAACTTTGATGCTTTGTAACATAGTTTCCAACATTATTCCAAGTCCATAATTTCTGACCCCATCCGGGTAGACCAATAACTAAAGTATCCGAATCTTTCGTATATTTCCAAACTTTCTTTGTTTTATCAAAAAGATTTTGAGTACTAAGCCCTTCCGTGTCGAGAGAAAAAGAATTAAGGCGGCTTATGAGATAGTCCATATTACATTCACGCTTGGGATCCTCATTATACAGGATTGGAACTAGGTTTATAGTTCGTTACTAAATTTTCAAGTTTTTTAACAAAAAGAAAACCCGCCGCCGATAAAGCACGGAGGTTTTCCGTACCGCTCGGGGCGAGCGGGGTCTAGCGTATTCTGTACGTCACCTTGAGGGTATCGTAGGGATTTCTAACATGACCCCCTCCTTCGGTGCTCATCTTCGATGCCTGGGCGTTGACGGCGACCTTGATTTCCGCCGGCGAAGATTCCTCGGGAATCTGAATCGTAGCAGAATCTCGCTCGACGGTCTCACCGATTCGATCTTTCCAAGTCAGTATGACCAGAACGTCGATCGTGGGTCCGGCCGGAACTTCTGCTACAGGCTGAGCGACCGTCTTCTTGGCGCCGAAATGAGCGCCAATGACCGGAATCGCTGCGAAGAGTCGCACTACTGACCGCAGCCAGATAGACATGAGTAGATCTCCTTCTCAAGAGAGTGTACGAATGTTGTTTAGCGTGCCTATTAAAATAGTATCATACTTTTATTTAAATGTCAAGTATTGACCCTAATTATACAGGATTGGAACCATTTGGCCTTACAGCTTAGAACTTTTTCGCTATAACCTCTACCCAATTCGTATTACCCGCTTTAGAGATATTGGTCCAGAGTATCTCCATGTTGTGACTTTCTAGATACCCCTTCATTTCATCTAGAGTAAAGTAACTAAAAAATCTCTCATATTCATATCCATAGTCATTTTCTTTAAGAATTTCGTTATTAACCTGGTTATCTTTCATTTCTTTTACACCCAAGTAAATAAGTCCGTCTTGATTTAGAGTGTCTCGTAAATTTTTTAAAACATCCATTATCCTCTCTTTTGGGATATGAAGTAACACAGCTTGAGCAAAGACAGCGTCAAATGTTTGATCCAACGAATTAGGTTCGTATATATCTTTTACAAAAAATTCAACATTTGGTACTTCTCTTTTAGCTACTTCAATCATACCTTCTGAAAAGTCTGTACCGATTACTTTGAAACCTTTATCAGCAAGATATTTAGACTTAATTCCAGCTCCACATCCGACATCTAAAATTGATACTCCTGGAGATAAAAAAGAAGTAAATTTATCAGCTCCCGTTTTCCACCATATGTCTTCTTTGTGATCTTGAAACCAATCTTCCGCTATTTTGTTGTATGTTGATTTGAGATCCATAAATTTGAATTGTAAATTTGTGACCCTACAGGGAGTCGAACCCTGCTTTAATCCTTGAAAAGGATTCGTCCTAACCGATAGACGATAGGGCCGTAAACGGCGGAAACGTCGCTTATATTAACATTTTTCCGGAAAAATGCTAGGATTGCCAAGCACTTATCTGGAAGAGTGGCTGAGTGGTTGAAGGCACTGGTTTCGAAAACCAGCGAGCTCGAAAGGGTTCCGAGAGTTCGAATCTCTCCTCTTCCGCCGGATATATAATTGGTGTGGTATATCCATGTTTCTTATGCGCGGTTAGCTCAGTTGGTAGAGCATCTCATTGACGTTGAGAGGGTCACAGGTTCGAATCCTGTATCGCGCACACAAATTTATATTGCAACAATTGTTTTAATTTGCGGTCGAGTAAGGCTTGTAACTGGAACAACCCAGTTTCCTGCTGATAGTCCTGTAAATGTTTGAGTGCTGTCGTCATCAAAGGTGACAATGACCGATGTAACTCCGGCCGGTAGTTTCATGGTAAAGATGTCAGCACCACGGGTCGCGGCGGCGGCAGTGGTAGGAATATAGCTTGAAGCATGAGAACTGTACCAGCCACTTGACGCGCCTTGTTCGTATTGGGCTCCATATATAATAGCTGTACTTGTGTTATCACCATTGTATGGCGTGACTCCGTTTGCTTGCGTAATAGATGCGAGCAATGAGAAGGCTGTATCTGAAGGACCATCGAACGCTACGCCAAATCGTCTGAAGGTATTTATATTCTCATTTATGAATGTCGCGTTCGAAAATGTAGCACCAACGTATCCACCTGTACCACCACTGCTACCAAGATCTGCTGAAGCAGCGAGATTGGAAGAAAAATCGGAGTTAAATGCGAATAGACGGAAATCTCTCGTACCTACCCCACGTTTTGCAAATCCGGATAATATACGTTTTCCTGCAGTGAAAGGCGCGGTCATGGAAAAACGAGTAGCCTGGTGATCAGAACTTGCAGTGGCATCTTCTTTGAGAGTGGCCGCATTGTTCGTGCCTATGGGGCCGTTGGCATTATTGGCGGTAAGAGTTGCCCCAGTTAATCCCCAACCGCTCGCAAAGTCGCTTTGAACCACATAATTTGTCGAGGTGGATTCAAGGAGCAATCCCGCGCTCGTGATACGGGCGGTATTGTTCGAGAAAAGCTGTGTCATTGCTATGTCGTATCCACCTGAACCAGAACGGGCAAATGTCGATGTGGCGCCAGTGAGATACGCAGCAAAGCTTCCATATACGTTTCCGGATGAAGTGTAGCTTCCGGTTATAAAGTTTAGGGTCACCTGAGGATTCGGAACAGTTACAATATTCGACCAAGCTCCATTACCGGTTGCGTTCACTCCTCGCACTTCGATTGTATCGCCCGAGGCAGCCGTGACTATTTTGTTGGCCGGCACGGCTGTGGCAGTACCTCCGTTGACCCGATATTGATGACTCGTGGCACCTGCGGCGACGAAGTATGCCAGATGAGCTTGGGTAGCATTTTCTTTTGTCACCGTAAGATTAGTGATCGTCCAAGGTACACGTGCCGCCCCCGCATAACTAACAGTAAAATCATTGATAGTTACAGAACCTGCACCGGTAAAAGGCTCTGGTCCGATTGCCATACCATTGAACCATTCGTTCCCGGTGATTTTTCCCTGACCGATAAGGTAAGCAATCATTTCGTCCCAGTACACAGTACCTGTAACATCAGCATGGTTCGTCGGCATAAACATATAATAAGGCTCTCCAGTACCACTCAAGTTTTGAGCTACTGTCCAAATTCTTCCTCCCGGATCAGTGAAAGATCCTACTTGGGTACTGCCCGTGACATACGATACCGTTGCGGGAGAAGTCCTCGCGAACATACCGACCTCATATACCTTATCACTGAGAGGGCCGTTTTGGTGAGCGGTGGTGGTGAGCCAAAACTCATGGAGAATTCCGGTGGTGGCATCGCCAGCGTAGGTATAATCAATAGTTGATGTTAAATCAGTGATGGTATACGCCTGCCGAGGGGTAATCGAAACAGTTGGATCACTGAAATCATAATTGCCATAGCTCGCGGTAAGATACCCATAAATTCCTCCATACGCAGGGGTAGGAACTCTCCAAGTCATTTTAGTACCAACTGGGAAAATGTTTGGGTAGACTTTTACTTGAGATACGTAATCTACATTTTCAACTGCCGTATGACCCAATCCCAGCGTTGGATCTGTGAAGAGATACCAGAAGCTTGCATAGGCGCTGTATGGACTGTTGGCTTTATAGCCAGTAAAGTTTCCATACACTATTCCATTATCTACCGTAACACTCACTCCCGATGAGAAAGCCAGATTACTTGACGTGTCGCGAGCAACCGCAGTTATCATGCGGGTACCCAATGAAATTGCGCTGGTGTTCCATGTGACAGAATATGGAGCAGTAGTATCTTCTGAACCGACGTTCACTCCATCAACTTTGAACTGGACTCCTGCAATTGCAACATTGTCCGAAGCGGCTGCAGCAAGTACAACTGCAGTTCCGGACGCCGTGGCATTATTTAAAGGGGATGTTATGGAAACGTATGGTGTAGATGTGTCAATTACCGGTCCAGACCACAGTGCTCCTATTCGATGAGTAGTCTGCCCGACCGGTTTTACTGTCGTTGCTGGGGCAACAACCGCAGGAATCGCCGATACAGGATTTGAAGGATTCGAGATTGAAACCTGTTTTATTTTAGCTCGGGTTTGTGGACCAACTATACCCATCGGTTCAATACTATTTGCTAATTGAAAAGCAGCTACGGCTTTAGATGTAGCTGCACCATAATACCCAGTAATCGCAGGATATGTATAATAACCTTTATCTTTTAAGAATCGTTGAAGAGAGATCACATCAGCACCAGATATACCCACATAGAGCTGTCGAGTAATATTTGGCACCGTAGTTGCCGCTGAGGAAACTTGGGCTTCAGCTTTATAAACAACGGAAGGTAAAATACAACTAGAGAAAAGGAAAGCTAAAAGCAAGAAAGTTGAACGTATGTTCATGATTGATTATATTCGCAAATATTACCACACTTAATGACAAAATGTATGTTTTTATCTTAATTCTCGAAAAAACCAAATTTAAAAGGTAAACTGCAGGTACAGTGAAAATACTCGCCATAGAAACATCGTGTGATGAAACAGCTATTGCCCTCTTGGAAGCCACCGGAGGATTAGAAGCACCCCGATTCAAGGTGCTTGGAAACACTCTCGTCTCCCAGATAGATCTCCATAAGGAATATGGCGGCGTATATCCAATGCTCGCTAAACGCGAACATGAAAAAAATCTCCCTATAGTATTAGAGAAAACATTAAATGAAGCGGGTAATTCCAAAGACATTGATTATATTGCCGTCACCAACGGTCCGGGTCTCGCTCCCGCCCTTTGGACCGGAATCACTTTTGCAGAAGCGTTAGGTAAAGAATGGAACGTTCCGGTTCTTCCCATAAATCATATGGAAGGACATCTCTATTCCCCCCTTTTTCACGTTAACAAAACCCTCGAATTTCCTTCCATTGCTCTCCTCGTTTCTGGAGGCCACACCGAACTTGTATTAATGAAAGACTTTGGAACCTATGAGATATTGGGCAAAACCCGAGACGATGCCGTTGGAGAAGCCTTTGATAAGGTGGCCCGTTTATTAGGCCTCGAATATCCCGGGGGTCCGAAGATTTCTGCTTTAGCCAATCGACACAGAGAGAAGGGCATTTCCTCTACTCTCTCATTCCCAAGACCCATGATCAACTCTCACGATCTCGATTTTTCGTATTCAGGATTAAAAACCAGTGTTTTATACAAACTAAAAGAAATCGGAGACATAGACGAATCCATTCGCGAAGAAGTGGCTCGCGCTTTTGAAGACGCGGCTATCGAAGTATTGATAGAAAAAACTAAACAAGCTTTGGAAATCCACAATCCAAAAACTCTCATTGTTGCAGGAGGTGTTTCAATGAATTCCTATCTCAGACAAGAATTGCAGAAGCTTTCGAACTTATTCCCGGACACTTCCCTTCTTTTGCCCGAACCTTCGCTCACAACAGACAATGCAATCATGATTGGCATCGCTGCATATATCAATATATTGAAAGACAAGAAACTGGAATCAGGAGATATCGTAGCCCAAGGAAACCTTTCTCTCTAGAGGATTATTCGAGTTCTTCGGCAGTAACGCTATCTGCTTTCTTCCACATGGATTTTGAGCGGGCGGTCATAACGAGGTACCAGGCTTTGGTCGAGTTTTTGATTCCACTGTGTTTTGGGTAGAGCGCCATCCAGATGACAGAAAGGATGAGGATTATGAGAAGCGGCAAGAGGAGGCACCATTCACCGTAGAAGTAGGCCGCAATGATGGCGAGTGTAAGTCCGAGAGTAATGATGGTCCATTTGACCAAGAACTTCTTAAGGACATTTTCAGGGGTGTCCTTTATAAAGACATCTTCAAGGACGTTAGCGAGGATATAAAGGACAATCAGGATAAGAAGGAATTCGTAAATGCATTGGAGTGTATTGAGCAATCCGGCTGGAGCTGTGAAGATCGCCGCAGCTAGGTTTCTAAGGTTTTGTCCCTGTACACTACCCACGATGGGGAGTTCCACTGGAGAACTTGTAGCTAGGGTGGTTGTAGAAATGTCCTTTATAATCGTAGTTGTTACCCCGGGGGTGAAGACTACCGGAAGACCCTGGTTATTTACTCCTTGGAGAAGGGCTTTAAATGCTGCAATTTCTTTAGCTTGAGCATCGTTTAGCGGGAATGAACCGAGACAGTAGATCTCGTTAATCTTCTTCAAGGTCAAAATGTATACATAGTGAGTAGGTGCAGTGTGTCCCCATGGGGTAAGAATGTCATCTCTATAGAGGTTCTGGAAGGCATCCACGCCGTTTACAGTTGCCTGATCGAAGACACCGTTTACGGTAACGTAGTTATATCCCTGGATAACTCTGAGGAATGATTGAAGTTTCATCACTTCTTCAGGATTGTTATTGAAATCGCTGCGCATGTAATCTTTCAAGTAAAGGCAGCCTGCTGCGTTTGTAGTAGGAATAACCGGATGTCGGCTACCTCCTGGGACAAACGCAATACCGCCTCCACCACCTCCTGGAGGAATTGGACCCTGTGGAATAGGACCGCCGCCTCCAGGTGTGTTTACAGTGATAACAAGAGTCTTAGTATCGGTTCCACAATTATTGGTTGAAGTTATGGTGATATTCGAAACACCCGGAGCTGTAGGCGTTCCTGAGATAGTTTGAGTCGAAGTCGAATATGAAAGGCCGGCTGGAAGAGTCGAAGTAGAAACGGTGATTACGGGGCTTGTGCTTGAATTTGCGGTAGTAACAAGATATGTAAATGCATCTCCGGTGTTCACAGTTACCGCAAGAGAGCTCGTAATATTGGCAACTGAACAGGTGGGAATAGTTCCCCCCGCAAGACCAACCACCACTGAATCTGTTGCAACTGCAACACCGTTCGTACAAGTAACGGTAATAATCGTTGGAGTAGTTGTTGTTGGATAGTAAGGATGGGTGGAATCAATGACAAGGCTTGTTCCATTTATAGCCAAACCGGTGGTGGAAGGAGAGGTAAGATCACAAGAAGTGGCATTAGTTGAAACCCAAGTGTATGTAAACGTTTGACCAGGATTCAAAGTAACAGGGCCGTCGGAACCGTTAGCTTTCACGTCTACGGTTGGAAGGGTTGGAGGTACTCCGTTTCCAGCCAAGCTGATCACCACACTGTCAGTCGCAACAGCTACTCCATTGGTACATGTAACAGTAACAGTGGTAGGAGTGGTGGTTCCAGGATAATAAGGGTGATTTGTATCAATAACCAGACTTGTTCCTGAAGTTGCCAATCCTGTGGTTGAAGGCGAAGCGAGGTCGCAGGAAGTGGCGTTGGTAGAAACCCAAGTGTATGTAAATGTTTGGCCTAACGAAAGGACAACCGGGCCATCTGAGCCATTAGCCTTTACATCCACTGTTGGGATAGAAGGCCCCACAGGACCTCCCGAACCAAGACTTACTACAACACTGTCGGTGGCAACAGCTACCCCGTTCGTACAAGTAACGGTAATCGTAGTTGGGGTGGTAGTTCCCGGATAGTAAGGATGAGTAGCATCAATTACCAAACTTGTTCCTGAAGTGGCAAGACCGGTTGTAGAGGGAGAAGCAAGATCACATGAAGTGGCGTTTGATGAAGTCCATGTATACGTAAATGTTTGACCAGGATTCAAAGTAACAGGGCCGTCGGAACCGTTAGCTTTCACGTCTACGGTTGGAATTGCAGGAGCTGTTGGCGCAAGATTAACAACAACTGAATCCGATCCGATAGCAACGCCATCTGTACATGTAACAGTGATGGTGGTTGGGTGACCGACAGTTGGATAGTATGGGTGCGTTGAATCAATTACTAAACTTGTTCCTGAAGTTGCCAATCCTGTGGTTGAAGGCGAAGCGAGGTCGCAAGAAGTGGCATCTGTTGAGGACCACGAATATGTAAATGTTTCTCCAGAATTAAGAGTGACTGGACCATGGGAACCATTCACAGATAGAGTTACTGCAGGGCCAGCGGCAAAAGCAGCAGCCGGAAAGCTAGAGAAAATAACCATCACAAGCATGTATGCAGTGATGATCTTTCCTATGAATGTGTGTGCCTTTGCTTTTTGCATGTCGGTTCCGAAACAGTACTCTCTTTTCTGATTATGTCAAGTGATTAATCAAACGATGGATATGCGGGTTTAACCTTATTTCTAGCCTTATTATTAAAGTATGTCCTTTATTAATTATTTGTCCTTTAATGACACTGGAGTAACTAATGCAATATTTTTGAATCCTTGATTTTTTTGTCCTTTTAAACAAGTTATCAAGGATATAAAGAGCGTGTTACCATTATAGACGTATGAATGAACGATTTCTTAAACCATACGATCCTGTTGAGACAGAGACTCGTATTTACGAAGCTTGGGAACAAAGTCAGCTTTTTAACCCAGATGTAAACCTTGAGAAGGGCTATGCAAACGCAGATGCTCCCGTTTTCTCTATAGTACTCCCTCCTCCAAACGTCACTGGCATCCTTCACATGGGAAGTGCCTTGATGATAGTAATCGAAGATATTTTTGTACGCTTTTCACGCATGAAGGGTATGCGCACTCTATGGATCCCTGGAACCGATTCGGCCGCTATTGCAACCCAAACAAGGGTTGAAAAGGACATTCAAAAAGCAGAGAACCTTTCCCGACACGATCTTGGACGAGAAGAACTATTAAAACGTATCGATAGTTTTGTTGAATCGAGCAAATCCACTATCATTTCTCAAATTAAGGGGATGGGTGCTTCTGTTGACTGGTCTCGATATGCGTACACCATGGATGAGGCACGGTACAAAGCCGTCATGGAAGCTTTCGTTCGTATGTATGAAGCAGGTCTCATCTATAGAGGAAACCGAATTGTTAACTGGGATCCAAAAGGGCAGACCACCATTTCAGATGACGAAATAGTATACGAAGAAAGAGAAGCGAAGCTTTATACATTTAAATATTCAAAAGACTTCCCTATTTCCATTTCAACCACTCGCCCAGAGACGAAGGTGGGAGATACTGCGGTTGCAGTCCATCCCGATGATGCTCGATACCAACAGTTCATCGGCCAAGAATTTGATCTTACATTCTGTGATGTTCCTTTGCATATTAAAATCATTGCAGATAGAGAAGTCGATCCAGAATTTGGTACAGGAGCTTTGGGAGTAACCCCAGCGCACAGCCACATAGATTGGATGATTGCAGACAGACATGGGTTATCACGTCCCCAAGTCATTAACGAATACGCCAAGATGGAAGTTGGAGGCAGACTAAATGGCAAGAAAGTTAATGAAGCGAGAGAGATGGTGGTGGCTTGGCTTCAGGAAGAAGGTCTTCTTGAAAAAGAAGAGAAGATTTCCCAAAACATTTCAACCGCTGAACGCACGGGAGGTATTATTGAACCACTTCCAAAGCTTCAATGGTTCATTGATGTGAATAAAGACTTCACAATGGAACATTCTGAAATTCCAGGCATCAAATCCGGCAGTTCAGTTTCTCTTAAACATATGATGCGGCAGGCGGTTGAAAGTGAGGAAATCAATATTTTAGGAGAAGGATTCAGAAAGACGTATCTTCATTGGGTAAACAACCTAAGAGACTGGTGTATTTCCAGACAAATTTGGTTTGGACATCGCATACCAGTATGGTACCGAGGCGATGAAATCTATGTAGGAGTAAAAGCTCCTACAGATGAAGGTTGGCAACAGGACTCAGATGTGTTAGATACGTGGTTTTCGTCTGCTCTGTGGACTTTCACCACGTTAGGCTGGCCCGCGATCACTCCGGATCTAAAAACATACCATCCAACCACTCTTATCGAAACAGGCTATGACATTCTTCCCTTCTGGGTTTCTCGTATGATCATGATGAGCGGATTTTTCCTCGGACAGATTCCTTTTAAGACCGTGTACCTCCACGGATTGGTTCGGGATGCTCAAGGCCGCAAGATATCAAAATCGTTGGGAAACAATATAGATCCGGTAGACATGGCTAAAAAATACGGCACCGATGCAGTCCGTTTTTCCCTCATTGCCGGGACCGCCGTTGGAACAGATTCAAAGATATCCGAAGATAAGATTCGAGGCTATAAAAATTTTGCCAACAAGTTGTGGAACATTACCCGTTTCGTTCTTTCAAACACAGAAGGATTCGAATATGATCCTAATAGGAAATATACCGATTCGGATATCGAAGAAATGAACAGCGAATTTGCTGCAGCAACCGCAGAACTTGAGAATTGGAGACTGCATAATGCCTCTGAACGCATTTATCATTATATCTGGCACAGTTTTGCAGACCGAGTGATCGAAGAAAGCAAGAATACCCTCTTTGACGAATCCGCTTCCGAAGAAAAGAAAGACGAAGTTCGGTGGAAGCTGTATCATCTTTTATCTACTTCTCTGAAAACTCTCCATCCATTCATGCCATTCGTAACCGAAGAAATCTGGCAGAACATGCCGCATAAAAAGGAACGCCCATTCTTAATGGTTGAGACTTGGCCACGATGAGTACACTCGACTCCATTCTGTATGCACTTATTGGAGGTATTCTACCCGCTGTTATTTGGCTTGAATTTTGGCTGCAGGAAGACAAGAAAAATCCCGAACCCACAGGCCTCATCCTTAAAACTTTCTTTGGAGGAATGTGCGCGGTAATTTTGGTTATTCCCCTTCAGCGATTAGTAGACAGTGTGTTCCCCGGGATGAACTTCATCGAATTTACGCTATGGGCGGTTATAGAGGAGGGATTCAAATTCGGCATGGCATATTGGATTGCCATCAGATGTCAGTATGACGACGAACCGATCGATCCAATGATCTACATGATCACCGCCGCACTGGGATTCGTCGCTCTCGAAAATGCGCTCTTTATTATCAACCCCTTGCTACAGAGAGATATCCTCGGAGCCGTTACCACCGGATCACTGCGCTTCGTTGGGGCAAGTTTGCTCCATGTGGCAGCTTCATCCACTATCGGTATCGCTTTTGCCCTTTCATTCTATAAAACAAAAGCTCGCAGAATTTGGACTGTAGCAGTGGCATTTTTAATTGCTGTCGGTATTCATACCGCATTCAATCTTTTCATTGTTAACAAAGACCAGCTCGGAACGTTTCAAGTATTCGGTATGGTCTGGGCCGGTATTGCCATCGTTCTTCTGTTTTTTGAAAAGGTGAAAAAAATACGAGCAATACAAAAAATATCCCCCGTTGTATCTTCACGCAAGAATTCATTGTGATATAATCAATTCATAAAGCATTATGCAAAACAAAAGATCTTTTTTTGAACGTTTAACCGGGGCGGTGAAATTAGAAGAGACCGACGGACTCGAAATGATCGAACCTTCGTCTGCAAAATCTGCTCGCCCTTCTATTTTCGATGAAGAGGAAGAAGGTCAGTTAACGGTAGACGTGTACCAGACTCCTTCTGAAATAGTGATTAAAACTATGGTCGCAGGAGTAAAACCGGACGATCTCGATGTTTCCATCACCAGGGATTCTGTCACCATCCGCGGCAAACGGGAAGAGGACCGAACCGTTTCAGACGATGAATACTTTCACAGAGAACTGTATTGGGGAACATTCTCCCGAACTATTGTTCTTCCGGAAGAAATTGACGTCGAAGATTCGGAAGCAATAGAGAAATACGGACTCCTTATTTTAAAACTCCCCAAAGTAGACAAGAGTCGCCAGACAAGATTAAAGGTGAAGGGCCAATAAATAAAAATACTCCCATCCGGGAGTATTTTTATTTTGGTGCCAAGACCCAGGCTCGAACTGGGGATCCTTCCCTCTTCAGGGGAATGCTCTACCAACTGAGCTATCTTGGCAAGGGTTAAAACGAGGAACCGTGAAGAAGATTGGTGATATCGCTGTAATTCTTCATTGCTGAATCGAGGTACGGCTGGAGGAACAAGTATCCGGCAATAAGAGGAATAACGAACAATGCTATCTTTATGAATCCCCAGAAAATAGACCAGCGTGCCGTTCTTTGCAGACCTTTGAGGATTCTATTATTCTCTTCAGAAAGCTTGAATGTGTCGGCTAAAAGTTCTTTTTCCTCAGGGTTCATGGCGAGAGTATAGCAGAATATGCAAAGCAGGTAAATTGGGGAATTATATGGATTAAAAAGCTGGTATCCTCGGAAAGGAACCAGCTAGCTCTCTACTTCAAAGGTGTGGGCCTTGTCGCACAAACACCTTTTGCAATCCAACTTCTCGGAGCATCTTATCTCTCCAAATCTTAACCGAGACTTCGCCGGGAATGGGCTCGTGCTCCTTCTTCGCAGCTTTCCGCAGATCGGCAACGACTTTTTTTGCCGACAACAGATCGAGTTCTTTGTTGTAGGGAAGAATAGAAAGAATCTCTGAAGCAGAAGCCCTCTCGCCAGACCCATTACCGCTGCAAAGTTCGCCGGTTGCGAGATCAATGTGCACCAGCGCGTAGTGTGGATTGTGCGGCAAGAATACTTTCCAGTAGCCGCGCTTCCATGCGTCGCCGTACTTGGCGTACCCATTGTCTGCCATCAATGCGAGCCGGGGTACTTTCTGCCACAGCCCTTTTTGAGACCGCACATACTTCTCTGTGTTGGCAACAAGCGCATCGCACTCGTCACCAAGTGATTCAGGTGTGGGTACATCCTTCCTGGATTCTCTGGGCATAAGTACCTTTCGAAGACGTGGGGTTCGAATTCTTTCTTTAGACTATCATACTCATTAAAAGATTCTATAGGGGTGCTCTCAGCAGGAATCGAACCTACATCTATTCCTTAGGACGGAATTGTTCTATCCATTGAACTATGAGAGCGAATGGACGAAATGAAATATACCACACCATACAAAAAACCGCCTCTCGGCGGCATTTCGTTAGGCTGCTACTCCCAGAAGTTCAGCTACCTTTTCCTGATCGAATCCAACGATGAGATCCTTGTTGTCGATAATGATAACCGGCACTCCCATCTGCCCGCTTTTGTCGATCATTTCCTTCTGTTTCTCCATGTCTGATGCGACGTTGTAATCCGTGAAAGGAATATTATTTGCTTTAAAAAAGTCCTTTGCCATGTGGCAGAAGTGACAGGTTGGTGTTGAGAATATTTCTACTGTTTTCATATATGTGTGTATTAGAAGACTATTATACCTGTGAAGGGCACCCCTCTACAACCCCCTTACCTTATTCCACATCCTCTTAAAAAGATTTGGTTTCTCGGGTGTGGTTGTGCTTACCACGGCTTTCTCATCGACGATAATAGCCACGTGTTCTCCCGGCTTTGAGACGCTGAATTTATCCTTTATTTCCGCATCGATGCCATCATCGGTGCTTAATTTATCAATGTTTTTCTTCAATTGCTCTTGCCTATCCGCAAGCTGGGCAGCCTTGGCTTCCATTTCTTTAACTGAATTTGCGCTGGTAATATCTTTTCGTATCACCTGATACGTCCCTCTTAGCAAAAAGGCCACCACAATACCAAGTACGACTAATACGGGTATCGAATACAATCTTTCTTTCGTCCTTTGTTTGTCTTGGAGCTCTCTCATGGAATTGTAAAATTTCTTCCTTATGCTACCATAACCCACAAGTATGATAAAAAGCACAAGAAGAAATTCAAAGGATTTTTCATCGACCAGTCGGTTCTTATGATCATCTCTATGGTCGAGCTCTACATGCCTAACT
>JAQBQW010000011.1 GCA_028286805.1 Parcubacteria group bacterium
AAATGCAGCGAGAGGCGGTTCTTTGCACAGAAGGACCTCTTCTTATTTTAGCTGGAGCAGGAGCCGGAAAAACCAAGACAATTGCCGAACGAATCAGGCATTTGGTACGCCAAGGAGTGGCTCCTTCCTCTATATTGGCCATTACCTTTACTAACAAAGCAGCTAAAGAAATGCGAGAGAGGGTAGGAAAAATGCTGGCTGAAGATACCACCCTCAACAAACCCGTTTCCATGAATGAGAGGCCCTTTGTCTCCACATTTCATGCCCTTGGGGTACACATCATCAAGGAACAGTCTTCGAAACTCGGACTGAAGCGCTATTTCACCATCTTCGACAGAGACGATTCAAAGAAAGCTATCAAAGAATCTCTAGAAAAAAATGGTCTCGATCCTAAGACACACGATCCAAATAAAATCTTGAGTCTTATCTCCAGAGAAAAAGGGAAGGGAAGAAACGCTTCGGATTTTGCCGAACGATCTGAACGAGGCTATTTTTCAGACGTGGTTGAAATGGTCTGGAAAGATTACGAACGAATCCTGACGAGAGACAGCGCTCTCGACTTCGACGATCTCTTGTTAAAAACAATGAAGCTGCTGCAAACGGATACCGAAGTCCGAGAATACTACCGCAGGATCTGGGATTACGTTCACATAGACGAATATCAAGACACGAACGGTGTTCAGTATGAAATTTCAAAGTTATTAATCGGAGAAAAAAAGAATATTTGCGTAGTGGGGGATATAGATCAAAATATTTATTCGTGGAGAGGAGCGGATATTAAAAACATTCTTGCGTTTGAATCGGATTACCCGGAAGCAAAAGTAATTCTTCTTGAAGAAAACTACAGATCTTCAAAAACAATTCTAAATGCTGCAAACGCCATCATTGAAAAAAATAAAATCCGAAGAAAGAAAAATCTTTTCACTTCAAAAGAACTGGGTGCAAAAATTGGCATCTTCCAAGGCTTCGATGAAGTAGCGGAAGCGGAGTTTATCGCTTCGAAAGCGGAAGAGCTAATCAAACAAGGAACGGACGCTTCAGAGATTGCAGTGCTCTACAGAGCCAATTTTCAATCCCGCGTACTCGAAGAAGCTTTCATGCAGCACAGGCTGCCGTACCAATTGCTTGGAACAAAATTCTTCGAGCGCAGAGAAATCAAAGATATTCTTTCATACTTGAAAGCGGCACTGAACAAAGATTGTTTGGCGGATGTGAAGCGCGTCATCAACGTTCCTGCAAGAGGAATTGGAAAATCAACCATCGCTAAAATATTTTCCGGACTCGATGCGGATCTTCCAAGCGCAACCAAGAAAAAGATCGCGGACTTTCATTTACTCCTGGATGAAATAAACAAGTCTGCGCATGAAAAACGTCCGTCTGAAACTATTGCCTTTATTATCACCGCATCTGGAATGGAACGAGAGTGGAAAGAAGCTAAAGGTGAAGAACTCGATCGTTTGGAAAACGCATACGAGCTCGCATCGTTCGCAGGGCGCTATGACGACAAAGATCCGATTGACGGCATCGAATCTTTTTTGGGTGATGCCGCGCTTCAAAGCGACCAAGATGAAATGAAAGAAGAACAAAGAGCCGTGCGTTTGATGACAGTCCACGCATCCAAAGGACTCGAATTTGATTACGTCTTTATTTCCGGTCTCGAAGACGGATTATTTCCGCACCAAAAGATTACCCAGGAAAATATTACTCCCGAAGAAGCCGAGGAAGAGAGAAGATTGTTTTATGTAGCAGTCACCAGAGCAAAAAAGAAAGTCTTCCTTTCGTATGCCCAAGTGCGTATGATATTCGGCAAGAGGGAAGTGAACATGCCCTCGGAGTTCGTATTCGATATCCCCGAAGAATTAACCGAGGAAGAAAGCTTTGATGCCGAGAACGCATGGCGCCGCAAACCTCTCCTCGATATCCCTTTTGATTAACATGTACGCCAAAAAATCCCTGGGACAACACTTTTTAACTTCTGAAGGCGCAGTGGATGCGCTACTTTCCGCTGGAGAAGTACAGAAAACGGATACGATACTCGAAGTAGGACCAGGAAAGGGGGTTTTAACCAAGAAACTCTTAAAAACAGGGGCGAAGGTCATTTCCGTAGAGAAAGATGATAACCTCATCGAGATTTTAAGCGAAATGTTCAAAAAAGAGCTTAAAACAGGCCAGTTTATCCTCATCCATGAAGATATCCTTGAATTTAATCCTATGGATGCAAACCTAGAAACGGGAAAATTCAAGATTATAGCCAATATTCCATACTATATTACCGGCCAATTCATCCGTTTGTATCTAGAATCAGACATTCAACCAGAGAGAATGGTCCTTATGCTGCAGAAAGAAGTAGCCGAACGCATTGTGGCCAAAAACGAGAAGGAAAGCATCCTTTCTATCTCGGTGAAAGTGTATGGAGAGCCTCGATACGTTCAAATGGTGAGAGCGGGCTCGTTTTCTCCTGCTCCAAAGGTCGATTCCGCCATTTTATCCATAGAACACATTTCAAAAAGCTTTTTTCCTCATATTTCAGAAGAAAAGTTCTTCGAACTTCTTAGAGAGGGCTTTAAATCCAAAAGAAAGAAGCTTTCGTCCAATCTTTCGAATATTGTACCCAAAGAAAATGTCCAGAAAGCCTTTCTAGAGCTTGGAATGGATGAAAATACGAGAGCGGAGGATATTAAAACCGAAGATTGGAAGAAACTGGCTAGTTTATTGGCTAAATAATTGCTCCGGGCATACTGGTTCCCATGTATTCGATTGTACCCATAGCTGGAATAAATATGCACGGATCAATTGGGTTGGCAGCAAAAACGAAACAAGCGCTTACACCCGGAGCATACGAGCCTAATTCCCAGGTTGTGGGCACCCCAACTTGATAATACGGATACAAAACAGCTCCGAGAGGAAAATACAGAGCGCCGGTTATAGGAACTTCTGACCCGGCATACAAAAGAGGGTAGTATATCCAAAACCCAGTACTGCATGTACACGGAATTGATGCCCCAACATACCCGCCAAACGGCAGGCCGACATCAATTGCATTGACGGTATATGGAAGAAGTGCGAATGCAATTATTAAAATTGTGTGGGAGAAATATTTCATGCACTTATTATATCGTTGTATTGCTTTTTTTGATATACTTTAGGCTAATGTTAAGACCACGCGTTGTCTTTGCCCTTTCAATTGCGATCCTCCTCGTCGGCGGCGCAACTTTGTATCGATTTGTGAGCGCTTTACCAACTTCAAACACAGAACTTGTAGCAATCTCTGATCAAGCACCGACAACAAAAGAAAATGCGGCTGTTCCTGCAGCATCTGAAACTGGCTCTGTAGCGGATTCAGTTGATTCAAATGGAAACACTACAGATCTTATCAGCAGACAATTACTTTCAGACTATCTCAATCTAGCAAGCCAAGGACAAAATACAGACCAAGGCATAGCGAGTCTCGCAGATAAATACGCAGATAGTATCGTTACGTTAAATACCGCCTCCATTAGTGCCTCAGGAGAATTAAAAGTGGTTCCAGATTCGAAAGACAATCTTCAGGCATATGGAAAAACTCTTTCTGCGTCGTATAACAAGTATCATGATTTAACTGCAAGCACAGTAAAAAACGGCGGGGGATTCAGCGATCTTGAAAGCCCAGCTTTCGCTTCCACCATGAAATCTCTTTCGATTTTATTTAGACAAAGCGCAGTTGAACTTCAGGCAATGCCAGTTCCTGCTTCACTTTCAACACTTCATTCAAAACTCATAAAGAATTTCCTATCAAGCTCTTCTCAGTTTGTTGCGTTATCAAATGTTAATACCGATTCAACCGGAGCATTCGGAGCATTGGCCGCTCAAGCAAGTAATTCTACTGAACAGACAGAAATATTGGGACAGATACAAACTACTCTTCTTGCAAATAGCGTATTCTTTTCATACCAATAACTATGAGATTCCATAAAATCATTGCAACTCTTCTCCTGATCACCACTCTCTCTACTCCATTGTTCGTTTCTGCGCAGCTTGCCGGTCTTGAACAAATCCCTCAGATTCAACAGACAATAAATGCAGCAAAAACTGGTATTGGAGTTGTACCAAAAGTTCCAATTTCATCTCCACTCATTGAAGCAAAAGAAACAGGTATAAGCATGTTTGGAGTAACGCTTCCGATCAGCTGGAATCAGATGGCCATTGTTTTGGGAAGGATTGTGGTGAACCAAGTTGTTAACTCTACGGTGAACTGGATGAAAAGCGGGTTTGAAGGAAAACCAGCTTTCGTTGCGGATTCCGCTAGTTACTTTGGAGGACTTGCGAACGGGATAACGGGAGACTATTTAAATCAAATTGCTCCAGGTATTTGTTCGGCATACAGCGCTAAAATAATTTTAGCGCTTCGAAACCCTCAAACTGCTCCCGATTATTACCCTCAATGTACACTCACACAAATTGGAGTTAACCTGCAAAACTTTACACAAGACTTTCAGCAGGGGGGATGGAATGCGTGGTTTCAGGTTACACAGAATGACAGCAACAATCCGTACCAGATTTATATAGACGCGCAAGGAGCTCTCGACAATAAAGTTACAAAAACAATAAACGATGAGTTGGCAAAGTTAAATTGGGGTAGCGGATTTAAAAGCATTTCAACTTGTATGGAACTAAACGGTTTTCCAAAAAGTCCCGGCGCACCGTATGATCCAAACTATGGACCAGGAGAATGCAAAAAATATAGCGACATATCAACTCCTGGAGCAACAATCAAGAGCCATCTTGACGCTGCATTGCCCGGAAACAACTATATCGAACAAATCGTCACCGCAGATCAGTTCGACAAACTTTTAAGTGCGCTCGCTCAAGGAGTGTTGCAAAAGTTCGTATTTAAGAACGGTGGACTACTCGGATCGAGTTCTGGTAACGGAAGTGACGGTGGAGATGACGGATTCTCTTCAAACAACAACCTCACTCTTACATGTTCTCCAAGCTCGGACCAGGCAACCGCAAACGAAACACAAGTAACATGGATTGCCTCGAGTGGATTCGGTTCAAATTATAAAATTGCATATTCTTGGACTGGAGAAGGAATCAGCGGAAAAACTGGAATGACAGCCACCACTACCTATTCAACTGCAGGAGCAAAGACAGCAAGCATTACCGCAAATGTTCAGAAATTAAACGAACTTGGGGAAATAATTCCCGGAAGCGATGACACGCGCAGTGTTCCGTGCGCCAAGTCTGTAGCAGTTTCCAAATATCGTCCTCTCACCGTTTCGTGTAGCGCAGCAGGACCTGCATTAAGCGCATTCTGGAGTGACGAAGGCGTAAGATTCCCAACAGTAAACGGACTTGTATGGAGAGCAAACATTACAGGAGGGTCTGGAGACTTCACAGGTATTGAATGGACAGGAGACCAAGACTTTACTCCAGGAACAAACAGCGACAACAACAGAATCTGGCCGGATAGATTTGGAGCACCTAATAACGACGACCAGATTATTCAGTCAGCAAATGTATACAACATTCTTCATAAATTTGATTTGAAGGGCGGTACACGATGGACCCAAGGTGAAGCAGCAGTCTCAGAAAAGATTACGAAAACCGTTAATCCTAATGGAACAACCCAAACAGAAGTATTATTAAATCGCCCTTACTACAAAGACGGTAAGGATACACAAGTAATGCATACAAGTATTACTGTTACAGACAAAGACTTATCCCTTCCAACGGTCACGGTTCAATGCGATCCATCGTATACTCTTATAGACAAATAATATGAGAAGCTCTTCATATAAATCAACAATTTTTCTTCTCGTTCTTCTAGTCGCGGGATTCACTTTTCCCCTGCATGCAACTCATGCTGGATGGCTTGATGTAACAGGGGATGTATTGAGTATCGTATTACAACCAATTGCGACCATTCTGCTTAAGCTTACGAGCTTGCTAACACTTCTTACGGGAACTATTTTAAATTCGGTAGTTCAGCTCACCATTGTAGATATGGCAAAAAATTATGGAAACCTGCCTGCGATCAGCGAAGCGTGGTCAACCGTCCGTGATTTGGCAAATATGGCATTCATTTTTGTACTTCTCTATGCAGCGATTCAAACTATTCTCGGAGTCGGGAAAGATACGAAAGGATTAATCGTCCGTGTAGTTATTGCTGCTGTTCTTATGAACTTCAGTCTCTTTTTCACAAAAATTGTAATTGATGCGGCAAATCTTATTGCTCTCACTTTTTATCATGCTATTGCTCCCGGTGCTGCAAGTTCTTCAGGATTAAATGCTGGATTGGCTGATAGCTTAATGAGACCTCTCGATCTTCAATCAATATTTAATATAAATAAAATCCCTCTGAAGCCGACCACAAACATTATCATCGGAGTTATGGGTTCTGGAATAAATGTTGTCGCAACATTTATTTTCCTCTCTATCGCAGTAATGTTTATTATCAGGTACGTTATTCTTATCCTCGTTTTAATTCTTTCACCAATTGCGGTGCTGGCGCACATTTTGCCTCAGATGGATAAATTGGCTAAACAATGGAAAGATGCTCTCTTTGGACAAGCTTTCTTTGCTCCTGCATACATGATTATGACTTGGATCACTATTCACATTTTTGCCAGCATGTTCAA
>JAQBQW010000030.1 GCA_028286805.1 Parcubacteria group bacterium
GCTCATATGACCAAAGCAGATGGTACGCACGTAACAGTTCTCTTCGACGGTAACTATGCTGTGACTGGAACTGAAACAGGTCATGGACATCCATAATCCACATAATAGATCGACACACAAATAACCCCTTACCCAGGGGTTATTTTATTTTGAAATAATATGGCCGTCTCGGTTGTATAATAAGAGAAGTGGGTGATTTATACATACATGCAACCGACGAGGAGTTGGTGGCCATGGTTCAGCAGGGGAATACGGAACCCTTCGGGGCCTTGGTCGAGAGATATGAAGAAAAACTCCTACGATACGGTAGGAGATTTCTCTCGACCGTCGAAGACATCGAGGATCTCGTCCAGGACGTTTTCATGAATGTGTATAAAAACATTCAAAGCTTCGATACGTCGCAGAAGTTTTCGCCCTGGATATATCGAATTGCCCACAACACGTTTGTAAACGGATTGAAGAAGCGTTCGAATGATAAAATGGATATGATCGATTTTGATATCCTGGTTTCCCACGCGGTGGATGATGATCCGATTAAAAAAGAGCGGGAACAGAAAGAGATGAGGGAGATGATCGACGGTGTGCTGAAAGAATTAAAACCGAAATACCGTGAAGTCCTCGTCCTTTATTATTTGGAAGATATGTCATACAAGGAAATAGCGGATATTTTGGAGGTGCCGACGAGTACGGTGGGGATTCGAATTAAACGGGCCAAAGCGAGTATGCAGGAATTAAGCGAGCGAATGAATATCATATGAACGACAATTTAAAAAAAACTATTTTAGAAAAGATAAACGCCAAGGAGATTTCGATGCGTCCGAAATACTATTTCACCTTCAAAGTTGCAGCGACCGTTCTCATCGCCGCCGCCGTATTGGTCGTATCCGTGTTTATCTTTAACTTTATTTTCTTCACCCTCCGCCTCAATGACCACAACGAACTTCTTGGATTTGGACCCAGAGGATTCAAAACTTTCTTCCACTTTTTCCCTTGGGGATTATTACTTATAGATATTGGATTGGGAATGTTGCTCCAATCGTTGCTCCGGCACTTTAAATTTGGATACAGAATTCCATATTTGTATTTGTTGGGAGGGCTCCTCCTTTCCAGTTTTCTTATTGGACTCGGGGTTGATCGCATCACCGGATTGAATGAACATTTTCTGAATCAATCTGATAAACACGAATTGTCCGGACCGCTTGGCAGATTTTATGATCACGCCAGACAGCCGCCGTCCCGTGGGGAAGGAGTATGCACCTGCATGATTATCGCCATCGATAAAAACATACTGACCGTAAAAGATTTACACAATGCCTCGACAGTCTTGAAAATCGTTCTGCCCATGAATGATCCGCACGCCACCACCACAACCCTCACGGTAGGTGATACGGTGCTTATAGCCGGAGATGAACAAGAAGGAGTAATCGAAGCATTCGGTGTTCGAAAGATCTCTCCCCGATAAGGCAAGTTTTTGCTATACTGCTCTCCACAACTTATGAAAATACTTTTAACCTATCTCAAGCGGTATTGGAAGCTCTGTTTCTTTGTGGTAGTACTCGCGTCTATAAACCAGGTCTTTTCTCTTATTGAACCCATTATCTTTCAGCATATTATAGATAACTACGCTCTTCGTTTTAACCAAATAACTCGAGCTGAGTTTTTTCACGGCACAGGTCTTCTCCTTTTGGTGTTTGTTGGTACTGCTTTTGTCTCCCGTATTGCCAAGAACTTTCAAGATTATTTCTTGAATACAGTCAGCCAGCGATCTGGTGCAGATATGTACAGGGAGGGGGTGAGGCACTCGCTCAGTCTCCCGTACGGTGTATTTGAAGACGAGAGAAGCGGGGAAACGCTCGGAAAGCTCCAAAAGGCCCGTCAGGACACAGAGAAACTGGTTACCGACACCATAAACGTGGTATTTATCTCGGTCGTCATTCTTGCGTTCATTCTTGTATACGCAAGTTTTGTCTACTGGGCCATTCCATTTATTTTTCTAGCGATGATGATTATCGTCGGGGGGATCACCATTTTATTTTCAAAGAAAATAAAAACAATCCAGCAGACAATTGTGGCTGAAACCACTGCGCTTGCGGGGGCCACCACCGAATCTCTTCGCAACATCGAGCTGGTAAAAGCTTTGGGTCTCTCGGGACAAGAAGTAGATCGTTTGAATGCGGTAACGGAAAAAATTCTTAAGCTCGAATTAAAGAAATTGAGATATCTTCGAATGCTCGATTTCGTTCAGGGAACTGTAACAAACATGATTCGTGCAGGCCTTTATTTATTCTTGTTCTATCTCGTCTTTAACCAAACCATCACCCTCGGACAGTATCTATCTCTCAACCTTTATTCATTCTGGCTCTTTTTCCCACTGGCCCAAATCAGTACGTTTATAAGCACGTACCGCCAAGCGGAAGCTTCTCTTGAAAATTATGAGAAGCTCATGAATACTCCCGCGGAGACAAAAGCTCTTTCTCCAAAGGAACTTGGCCCGGTGACAGAGCTTCAATTCAAAGACGTATCGTTCGGATACAAATCGAGTACGGTTCAAGCGCTTTCGGGTATTTCGTATCACGCATCGCGGGGAGAAACAGTTGCGTTTGTCGGACCTTCCGGATCCGGAAAGACGTCATTGGTTAAATTGCTTGTTGGACTGTATGAACCAACTGCCGGAGCCATTCTCTATAACAACATTGCGCATAACGAAATTGATAAAGAAGAACTTCGTTCGCAGATTGGATTTGTTACCCAGGACACACAACTCTTTTCGGGAACCATTCGAGAAAACTTACTCTTCGTCAATCCAAATGCTACAGACGAAGATTGTTTAGATGCATTGCGCAAGGCACAATGCCAGAACTTGCTTGAGAGAGGAGGAAAAGGATTGGATACGGTTATTGGAGAAGGGGGAGTAAAAGTTTCCGGAGGTGAAAAGCAGAGGCTCTCCATTGCTCGTGCGTTGCTTCGAAAACCAAATATTTTGATTTTCGACGAAGCAACAAGCGCTCTCGATTCAATCACGGAAGCAGAGATCGGAAAGACAATTCGAGATGTCTCCATGCTTCATGCTCATATTACCGTTCTCATCGCTCACAGGCTTTCAACCATCATGCATGCAGACCGTATTTACGTGCTGGAAAAGGGATTGGTTGCTGAATCAGGTAGCCACGAAGAACTTCTTGAGAAAAAAGGACTGTATTCTGCCATGTGGCGCCAGCAGATTGGAGAGAGGTGATAAGCTGATATACTTTTGGTATGAATAATCCAAAGTTTATTCCAGCCGTACTCTTGGCCGGATATATAATCGTTTTCATTTGGGGTGCGATCAATCCTTTTAGCAGAACAACGTGGTGGGTGGAAAATATTCCCATATTTCTTATCGCCCTGACACTCGTTGTTTTATACATTCGCGGCGTGAAGTTTTCCGTTGCTTCATACATCTTAATGGCGGTTCTTCTGTATTGGCATACAGTTGGAGGACACTATACGTTTGAGAGAGTGCCGTTTGATTGGTTTAGCAATTTATTCGGATTCGAAAGAAATATGTATGACCGCATCGGACACTTCAGTGTTGGATTCTACGCATTTCCCATTGCCGAATATTTAGTTACCAGAAACAAAATGTCTAAGATTTTGGCATGTCTGTTTGCCATATTTGCCATTGCATTCGTAGCAATGGGGTATGAACTTATCGAATGGATATATGCTGTGGTGAGTGATCCAGCAGCGGGCGCGGCTTTTCTTGGCAGCCAGGGAGATATTTGGGATGCGCAGAAAGATATGCTTATGGATACCTTGGGAGCGATTGCTTCGATTGGGTTGTTTCTTGGATTAAGGGGGAATAAAAAGATTGTTTTAAACTAGATGACCGAAGAAGAAATTATCCGTTTAATAAAAAGTGATGCGTGGATGATGGAAAGTCTGCATACTGCAGAAAAATTAAATTTGCCAGATTGGGTTATTGCCGCTGGATTTATAAGAAATAAAATCTGGGATTATCTGCACGGATATGAATTAAGAGAATGGGGAGAGAGTGATGTTGATTTGGTGTACTTTGATCCGATGAGTAATGATATGAAAGCCGATGAAATTTTATCCGAAAAATTAAAAGTTGAAACCGGAACTAAATGGGAAGTAGTGAATGAATCATATGCACATGTATGGAATGACATTCTTCCATTTACCTCTACTGAAGATGCGATTTCTAAATTTCCAGAGACAGTTACTGCTATCGGAGTAAGGATGAAAAATGGGGAACTCGAATTAGTTACTCCCTATGGTATTAAAGATAATATTGAAATGGTGATACGTCCCACTCCAACTTTTGTAAACAGAATGGATGTGATTAAAGAAAGGGTCGAGAAAAAAGGTTGGTTAAAAAAGTGGCCAAAGTTAAAATATGCAGAGTTATGAATAACCTAGTTTATATCGACGAATACGGATTGCTCGGCAGTAACTTCTATTGGCACAAATACGAAGCCAAAGGTTTGAGCAAGGAAGATATTCTCGAGGCCGGCCTCACCAGCGATAGAGTTCAGGTTCATAAAGATATTATCGAACAACTTGTTGCAATAGATAAAGAATTTCAGAACCATGGATACAGACTGTATATAAAGGAAGGATATCGCTCAATGGCTTTATATAACATTGTCTATAAACGAAGAATAGAAAAATTCGGTAAAGAAGAAACGGATAGATTATTAAATATGAACGATATGCCGCACGCTACAGGGAAGACTGTAGATGTTGCGCTATGGAATGAAAAAGAGAACAGGGAGGTATTCCTTCGAAATGGAGAAGATGGAATAGATGCCTTATTTGTTGATTTCTATAAAAACAGAGAAGGTGAACAAAGTGAGGTGTTTCAAGATCTTCAGGATATGGTTATTCAAACTATGATGTCTCACGGTTTCCGACTGGGAACCAAGAACGAATATTTCCACTTTGATTACAACCTTTAACAAAACAACCCCTTTCGGGGTTGTTTTGAGTTATGCAGTTGCTTCAGGAGTAACTTCTGGAGCAGCTTCTTCAACAGGAGCTGTTGTTTCTTCTGCAACTTCTTCTGTAACGACAGGGTCAATAACTGTCTGGTCTTGGTCTGACATGAATCTATGTATTAAGTAATAAGGATCCGAGGCAGTAGTATAGCAGGCTTCGGGAAAAATTACTGTATAATGCAGAAATGAAACGTACATTTGTAATCCTCGCATTTCTTTTTTCCATTCTCATAACCCACCAAGTTTCAGCGGATACGGCTTTTGCCTTGAGCCAAAACAACATTAAACTGAAGACGGGGGAGAGCATGTCCATTAATATTTACGGAAGCGGGGGATACTACATTGCAAACAATTCCAATCCAACCGCCGTGGAAGCATTCATTGCCGGTCCAACGCTTATGGTTTCGGCATTTACACTCGGAGGTTCAAACATTACCGTCTGCCAAGACGGTAGCCATTGCGGATCAGTGTACGTATATATGGATACCACAGGTGCACAAACTATCGTTACTCCAACCCTTTCAAACTTCACCGTTTCTTCAAGAGGTCCGTTTATGAAAGCGGGAAGCCTTATGACCATTAACTTCAATACCAATGTCCCCGTGGTGAATCCGTACATTATGGTGAACGGACAGAAGTTATCTACAACCGGGACGGGAAGCGGATCATACAGCGCGAGCTATACCATTACGGGTTCAGAACCCTCTCTCATTCCGGCCCAGATTCATTTTGCAGATGCGGCAGGAAATGGGGCAGACGTTGTCTTTAGCCTTGGAACTGCAGTGACTACCCCCATTCCTGCTCCGACTCCAATTGTTACTTCTCCAATCCCCACACCAGTTCCTTCGACAAAATTCGTATTCACCAAAGCTCTGTCTCTCAGAGCAGAAGACACAGAGGTAACCGAACTGCAGAAAAAATTAACTGCACTCGGAATGTATTCGGGTCCCATCACTGGAACTTTCGGATCGTTGACCGAAGCTGCGGTGAAAAAGTTCCAAATTAAAAATGGATTGTCTCCGCTCGGAAGCGTCGGACCCGGAACACGCGCTGCATTAAATAAATAGTGTCAGAAAATAATAGTGTAAGCGTCTATGTAGATGTGCGCACTAACCAGAACATTATGACAAATAAATTTGAAACTACCGCGAACGATATTGTTTCTCCTCAAAACACGGAAAAACTATACGGAAAGAAAGCAAACCAGAATGAAATTTTGGCAGGCCAGGAGGAAAAATTGGAAATCGGTCTTCCCGATGACGGAGACGGCTTGGCGGAAGAAAATCTTTTCTCCAATCCCAAATAATCTCTGTCTGCTATACTGTGCGCATGAAAGCCACTTTTAGGGAAAAGGTGTATGCAGCAGCCGCCAAGATTCCCAAAGGGAAGGTAGCGACATACAAGCAACTGGCTCGTTTAGCCGGTTCCCCAAACGCTTCCCGGGCTGTGGGGATGTGCATGAAAGAGAATCCGGACAAGAAGATTGTTCCTTGCCACCGCGTGGTGTCTTCTTCCGGCCACCTCACCGGATACAGCTTCGGTAAGGGGGTTAGTACAAAGAAACAGATGCTTCAAAAGGAAGGAGTACTCTTTAAGGGGGATAGAGTAGATCTCTCCCGTTCCGCATGGAAGAAATAATAAAGATAGCGGAACGTCTACACCCACATGATTGAATGGCATAAAGAAACGTGGTACTCGAGCCTTGGTACCTTTGTATTTCTGGCGGTGGGACTGCCCGTCCTTTTCTTTTATATTGGTCTTCAATACGTCGAATTTGCCAAAGTGGATGCGGATGCACAGGCGAATATTAAAACTGCAATCACGAACCTGTCTCAAGAAGTCGAACGGAGAGGATCTGCGGTTGCAACCACCACACCCTAATGGAACCTCTTGCCGCAACCATACGTCCGCGGTCTCTCGAGGAATATGTCGGGCAAAGTGATTTGGTGGGAGAAGGGAAGCCGTTACGGATTGCAATCGAAGAGAAACATTTATTTTCTTTTATTTTGTGGGGACCGCCCGGAACCGGTAAAACTACTCTGGCCCGCATCTATGCGAAATCATTGAATGCGGATTACCACGAATTGTCTGCAGTATCCGCAGGCAAAGATGATATCAGACAAATTATAGAAAAAAGCGGAGATTTATTCGGACCAAAGATTTTATTTCTTGATGAAATCCACCGTTTCAATAAAGCCCAGCAGGATTTTCTCCTGCCGTACGTTGAGAGCGGAAAACTTACACTTATCGGCGCCACCACCGAGAATCCTTCCTTTGAGGTGATTCCGGCCCTGCTTTCCCGTACAAGAGTGTTTGTTTTAAAGGAATTGAGCGATGAAGAAATTGGAAAGATTATTGATCGCACCAAAATCGATCTTCCCAAGGAATCCAGGGAGTGGATTATTGGCATTGCCAACGGAGATGCCCGGCAGGCGCTCGCGATTGTAGAAAATACAGAGAGATTGTACGGAGAGGTGACTGTAGAGAATTTAAAAAAGACCATTCAAGACCGCCGGCTTCGATTTGATAAGAAAGGCGAAGAGCATTACAACACCGTATCGGCGTTCATAAAATCAATGCGCGCATCGCAACCGGATGCTGCGTTATATTACCTGGCTCGTATGGTCGAAGGGGGAGAGGACCCCAAGTTTATCGCCAGACGGATGGTCATCTTTGCTTCAGAAGATATTGGCATGGAAGATCCGCAAGCTCTTTCTTTGGCCAATGCAGTATTCAGAGCAGTTGAAACCATTGGCTATCCGGAAGCGGGAATTAATCTCTCCCACGGCGTGATATATCTTTCTCTCGCTCCGAAATCCAAAGCTGCATACAATGCGTATAATGAAGCTATTGCCACGGTGAAGGAAACGGGTAATCTACCGATTCCTTTGAAGATTCGAAACGCTCCAACTCAATTAATGAAGGATTTAGAGTATGGCAAAGGATATGAGAGATATACCAAGGAAGATCTTTTGCCCGAGGAGCTTAAAGGTGAGAAATTTTGGAAAAAAGGGTAAGATGGCGATATGAAAAAATATACTAAAAAGCAGATGTATTGGGGAGGGGGCGCCGCGGTTGTTGTTATTCTTATTGGAATAGGGTTGTTTTATAGACCACACGCTTCACAAACTTCAGATACGGCAACTGCTACTCCTATCGTGCAGAGGGAAACTCCAACCGAAACGTTTACCAAAGATCCAAATGAAACGTTTGTGGCCGCACTTCGGCGCGTGATCTTAAAAAATTATCCATCCAAAGAATGCAAGATCGAAACCCAGGAAGATCCGAAGGGAACATTTACGAGCGCCTACATTGCATATCCCGAATCAGATACTCCAGGACAAAATTGGTATGTACACGCGGAACTCTGTAATCCAAAATATGCAGCAAATACATCTATTCGATACTTCATGTATTACAAAGACACACCAGACAAGTTCTACTTCTTCGAAAAAACTCCGGACGAACTTTAATTCTTCAAAATAAACCGATACGGTTTGTCTTTCCACGCTCCTGCGTAGTCCACTCCAATACGCGGGGTTTTGATAACTTGCGTATGTGGAACCGAAGGGGCATCTTCAATCCACAACCCGGTTTCTTCATTCAACATTTTTCCGTTGAGTGATTTATCTATTCCAAATTCACGAGCAACTCGTCCCGGCCCCTTCACTTTCTCTGTGGCGCGAATGAGAACAGCCGCAGGGAAGTCTTTTTCTTCGGTTACAATGTTCAGCATCCAATACATGCCGTATATGAAATAAACATAGATGGTGCCAGCTTGTGCATGCATCACTTCGGTCCGTTTTGTCCGGCCCTTGGATGAATGAGAAGCGAGATCGTGTGGACCAATATACGCTTCGACCTCGGTGATTATTTCCTTAACTGTCTTGTTCCCAATTTTTCGGACAAGTGTCTTGCCGATCAGCTCGCGCGCCACCTTGAGGGTTTTTTGTTCAAAGAAAGAATGGGGAAGTTTTCTCATATTCCTATTATAACGCTTGACTGAGCCATTTATTTCTGCTTAAATTATGGAAGACCCGATGTTGGGTATTTTTTGTTCCCACTTTTTCGCTCCAAGAGGCAGAAACAGATGGAAGAAGCTGTAAGCGAACCCTCCGTGGTTGGTGAATGCATTGCTGAAGCATACGACGCGGCAATAGACATCATTGATCTGTTTCAAGATCGGTCGGGATGGTTGAGACGACCGAAAAGTTCGCGCGATGAAGATCTTGCGTGGCTTGAGGAGGTGTTCGGCATTTCACCCACTGAAATACTCCCACTTACATTTCTTCCGGAGAAGAAGAGGAGGAAAGAGTTGTCCAATCGGTTGAACGCGCATCTGGCGATATCGGAGGTCGAAGTACACACGCCCACTCAAAATTGAGTGGGTATTTTTTTATGCTACGATTAAAGCATGAAATTATTCAGGAACTCGGCAAAAAATTTATTGTTTCTTCTTGTATTTATTTTTTCCGGACTTTCACTCATTACAATTATCAACGGACTTTCTGCCGGTTCGGAACTTCAGCCGTTTAATGAAGCGGTGGAAACACTCGTCCATCCTTTCCGCAGTGCATTTCTTACCCCGATCATGCTGTTCGCAAGCAATGTCGGCAGTCCGTTCGTTCTTTCGATAGTCGCTCTTATTCTCGCTATTATTATCGTTCTCCACAAAGATACATATTCGGCATTGTTGTTTGTGGTTTCGATGGGGCTGTCTCTGTTCGCTTTCACATTCTTTAAAAATTGGTTTCACTTCTCTCGCCCGGTAGACAGTTTGGTTTCACTCTCGAGTTTCGGATTTCCGAGCGGACACGCAACAATTGCAACAACATTCTTCTTTTCTTTGAGTTATGCTTTTTTTGACTGGTCTAAAAGCGTATTCGCGCGTACTGCGCTTGTCCTTTTCTCCATTGCAGCAGTAGCCCTCATTTGTTTTTCTCGCGTGTATCTCGGCGCTCACTTTGCTTTGGATGTATTGGCGGGGATCAGTTTAGGCCTTTTGGTTACAACGTTCACCGCGTTACTATTTAATATTTTTATCGAAGAAAGATCATTTGAACGAAAGAGGAAACGAGTGTGATAAAATACATCTATTACCACTAAATAAGACAATGTAATGGACGAACAAACAAAACTCGAAACAAGACGGCTCTTCAAATGGGGAAGCTGGGTGGTTATTATGCTCGGCCTTTTCCTTTTGGCGCAGACGCTGGTTGCTCTCAAGGCATGGCAGGGACCAAGTGCGGTCACCAATGCAATTTCGGTCAATGGAACGGGAGAAGCATATGCAGTTCCGGATGTAGCTGCGTTTTCATTCTCCGTTTCGGCTGATGCCAAGAATGTGGCGGATGCCCAGACAAGCGTGACCACAAAGATGAATGCAATCGTGGACGCTCTCAAAGCAATGAATGTTGATGAAAAGGATATCCAGACGAACGATTACTCGATCAATCCAAAATATATTTACCAATCAAGCGTCTGTACGGTAAACAGCTGTCCTCCTTCAAGACAAATTGCAGACGGATACACGGTAATTCATGGAGTAATGGTGAAGGTTCGAAAGACAGACGATGCCGGAAAAGCATTGGCTGCTGTGGGGGACAAAGGTGCGACGAATGTTTCCGGACTTTCGTTCACTACAAATGATCCAAACCAAGGATTGAATGAAGCGCGTGCAAAAGCAATCGACGATGCAAAGGCAAAGGCCGAAGCGTTGGCGGATCAGCTCGGCGTACGCTTAGTTCGGGTGGTTGGATACTACGACACCGCTAGCAGTCCATACCCTATGTATGATTCAGCCGTAGGCGGACAGGCAAACTTAATGAAGGTAACGGCAGTGGCCCCCTCACTTCCGGTAGGGCAGAATAAGATTACGGCGAACGTTACGGTGAACTACGAGATCAGATAGTTGCATTTTTCAGAAGATATAGTAGTATTAAGAAACGCCACGGGGCGTTTTTTAATATCATTTATGTCATTCACCACTTACCTCAAAGACACCAAAAGCGAACTCGCTAACGTTACTTGGCCAACCCGAAGCCAGGCTATCGGGTTTACCATTATGGTCGTCATTGTTTCGCTTTTCACCGCCTTTTTCCTCGGTTTCTTTGACTACATCTTCACCCTCATTATTCAGAAATTCGTTCTTTAATTTTTTCCCATGACAAAACAAAAGATCTCCGAAGGCAGAAATTGGTACGTCATCCACACATACGCAGGATACGAAAACGCTGTGATGCGCAACCTCAAACAACGTATCGAATCATTGGGAATGGAAGACAAGATCTTCAATGTTGTTGTTCCAACGGAAAAGAAAATCAAGATCAAAGGTGCAAAGCGCGTCGAGGAAGAAGAAAAAATTTACCCGGGATACATCTTGGTTGATATGATTGTCACCGATGATTCGTGGTACGTGGTTCGAAATACCCCTCGCGTTACCGGTTTCGTCGGATCTGGAGTATACCCAGTCCCTATGGACGAAAAGGAAGTGGAAACATTGTTTGCCCGCATGAGCGGAGACAAGGTCCTTCACACCATTAATCTCTCGATGGATGACGCAGTCCAGATTGTGGACGGTCCATTTAAAGACCTCGAAGGCAAGGTAAACGAAGTGGATGAGGAACGAGGCAAGGTCAAAGTCCTGGTGAACATGTTCGGACGCGAGACCCCGGTTGAACTCGATTTCTTGCAGATAAAGAAGATTTAAGGTATTCTAGCGCTCTAAACCCATGGCAAAAAAAGTAACCAAAGTACTCAAGCTTCAGATCCCTGGAGGCAAGGCTGTTCCCGGACAGTCTCTTGGACCTGTGCTCGGAGGCGCCGGAATTAACATCGGTGAATTCGTGAAGCGTTTTAATGATGAAACCAAAGACCGCGTAGGGGACATTGTCCCTACAATCGTGGACGTATACGAAGACCGAACATACAACCTCACATACAAAACCGAACCAGCAGCTAATCTTATCTTGAAAGCTCTCGGAAAAGACAAAGGTTCAGGAAAACCAAATACAGCCAAGATCGGAACTCTAACCAAAGCCCAGATCCAGGCAATTGCTGAAAAGAAAATGGCAGACCTCAATGCAGGGGACATGGATGCGGCTATTAAGATCATTTCCGGAACAGCAAGATCGATGGGAGTGGAAGTTAAATAATTTAAATAGAAAAGTTTCTTAAAAGACCTGTTCACAAAATTGTGAACAGGTCTTTGACTTTATATAAACAATGGGTTATTATGTTTTTCGGCTTACTTTTGTCCCTTGATCTCAACCAGGAGGTGTTCAATCTAGCAGTATGAGTAACTCCATGCCATTCGGTACGGAGAGGATCAACTTCTCGACAGAGGAACTTCCATGTTTCACCGCTTCAAGATCACCCTTGTTGCCTTGGTGGTTGCCACAGCGCCACTCGGTGCACAGCAGGTACCTTGTACTCCCGTTGCCAGCTTCGGCCTACTCGCCGCCGCTACCTTTGGCGGTACCGCAATTCCGAACCATGCAGTGGCGCAGAGCACATGCGGAGGACACACCATCGGCCTCACTGCGACTGGGCGGTATTCATCGCCCCAGCCGACCAACGACGGCGTGAAGAACTTCTACGCGGCGCTCGGCTACGATTCGAACCCGCCGGGCTACTACGCGGAGTGGAACATGGATTTCTACACGGACGGTGCGGCGAACAGCGTCTTTGCGATTCACCTGCCGACCGGAAGCCTCGTTCCCGTCATCCCGCTCATCGGCGACAACCAGGATTCCTGGAACATCGCGATGTTCTTCATGGGTCTCGATCCGAACGTGGCTCGCGCCTTCGACTTCGAAGTCGACGAGTACACCGATCTCAGTTTCCAGACGAAGATCCAGTCCGTGGACATCACCGTCAACGCGGGAAGCCAAGTCGTGGCAACGCCCGAGCCGGCGACCTTCGGTCTCCTCGGTACCGGTCTCCTCGGCATCGGCTTCGCCGCTCGCCGTCGCAAGCAGCAGATCATCTGAATCACCGCCATCTTCCCATCCCGGGACGATGGCGATTTTTTTATTTTGTATTTTTTAGTGAGAGGAGTAGAGTGGGGAAAGAAGAGTTGCTCACCTCAACCGGACACTGCAATGAAGCTCGTGATTCCACGGGGAACCCCGCTGGTAAACTTTGATCCGCACTCGACCATAGCTCCGTTGAATGTCCGGGCCGTGTTCAATGATCACGTCGCCAGGTCTCTTTGGTTCATGCTGGAAAATGATAACGGTTCGGAGCCATCTACTCGCGACTGCATTCTCCTCTTGAACCATATCCAGAGCGTGAAGGTCTCCACGCCCGAAGAGTTGGAAACAGCCCTTCGAACATGCCGGGTGGACGTGCCTGAAAGGGAAGCTGTCCAGCAACTGTTCGATGCAATCACCCAGATTCGTCCGATCAAATACAGGGTAATGTCTGACGGACCGAAGCAGATGATTGCCCGGTGGTAGGGTCTTGGTTCCGACGCCCTGCTCCGGGCTTTTTTATTTTAGAATTTAGTACGTATAATACGGTCATGGATAAACTCAAACTTTACTTCAGTTGCGCCCTTACCGGGTTGCCACCCGAACATCGCGAGGCGATGGTTGTTATAAGAGAAAATTTAAAAGAGTATTTTGATGTTCTTGAATTTTGTTCGGCAGATACGCCTGTTAAAAAGATCTATGAGCACGATATTCATAACTGCGTGAAAACTGCAGATCTGCTCGTTTCGCTATGTGACAATCCTTCGCTCGGTCTGGGATACGAGATGGGAGTAGCTGTGGAGGTGTACCGCAAGCCTGTATTGGCCCTTGCTCAGACTGACAGTAATGTCAGCGGATTAATCAGGGGAATTACCCAAGAAAACTTTGAGTTACAGAGGTACGAACACACCAAAGAAATTCTTCCTCTTCTCCTCGATTTCGCTAAAAGGAAATTTCCCGGCAGAGTCTAATTATTTCTTCTTTATATCCCTGTCGTTGTAAACCTTCGGCAGCATGCTTTCGGGTTTCCAGGTTTTCTTTAATACTTTGATGTCTTGAGAGCTTTGGTATTTTCCGAGTTTCGAGTAATCACTTTCGAGAATCGGACCGGTCTCGAAGAATATAATTTGAGCAATGCGGCGTCCCACAACGAGGGGAATAGAGTAATGGGAAGAGTTGTTGGTAATTTCCATGGTCCATCGATTGATATATCCAACATCGCCCCAGCCGGCACACTTGCAGACTTCGATAAAATTTCTTCCCAAGGATGAACGAGCTTTCATCATGGTGGTTATATGGTTTCGCCCGCCGATAAATTCTTCGGTGTGAGCAAGAATGGTCTCTCCAGGTTCGAGTAGGATTATTTTATCGCTTGGATTGATGCCGATGTAATCGAAGCGTACGTCTTGGAATACTTCTTTTGCAGTCTTTGCTTTATGCGCTGCCGTACCCCAGACGTGATCCGTATGGCGCTTATCGTATATGTTGTAGATATTATAGAGGTGTTTAGGCCGCTGTTCTCTAAAGTAGAATTCACCGAGAGTGACGTCATAACTCGAAGTGGCAAGATTATCCTTTCGAAAGGGTTCGATGAGGATATCCCCAGCCTTCATTTCTTCCAAAATCCGTTTGTCGCTTAAAGCCATATATGTAGGGGTTATTATAACCCGTCCATCTGAGTCTTCATAGATTGACTCAATTTCCTTGAATACTATGATAAGGAATATGAAGATATTGCTCTACGATGAGTTTTCTCCCGAGGATACAGCTATGATGCAGGCGCTTTATTCAAGATCTTCTGCAAGCGCCGAAGAACATGCAGAGAAGGTAAAGAAAAGCGGATCGGGTAAATTCATGGAAAGATTTTATGTCGGATACGGACATGCAAGCATTGCGGATTGCGGAAGTACGACGCTCTTCATTGAAGGGGTGAGCATGCTTGCTGCCAAGGCAATTCAGGATTGGCCGTTATATTCGGGACAAGAAACGAGTTCCCGATATATTGATATGTCGAAACAAAAGATTGTTGATCCCTTGAATACTAAGGCTTCGAAAAAGATTTTGGAACGATGGATGAAATTTTATACGAATAGCATGCCTGAGCTCGAAGTGTTTCTTGAAGGTAAATATCCAAGAAAAGAAACAGAGGACGAGGGAGTGTATAGAAAGGCAATTAAAGCTCGCGCATTTGATATCTTGCGGGGATTTTTACCCGCAGGAGTAACCACCCAGCTCAGCTGGCATACCAATCTTCGCCAGGCGCATGATAAAACAAATCTTTTAAAACACTATCCTTTAACAGAAGTTCAAGAAGCCGCCAAGAAGATTCGAAGTGTTCTTCAGGAAAAATATGCGAATAGTTTCGGGCATAAAGAATTTCCAGAGATAGAAAAATACAACAAGGAGATGGCGGAGAAGCACACATTTTTCTCTGGGAAATCAGATCCTTTTAAAGCTTCTACTACCATTAAGAATAAAGATCTTGAAGCGTATAAATCTGTATTGAAGAATCGGCCTCAAAAAACATCTTTACCTTTGTTTATAGGAGAGTTGGGAACTGTCACTTTTGAATTCCTCATAGACTTCGGATCTTTCCGGGATATTCAGCGGCATCGTAACGGAGTGTGTCGCATGCCTCTTTTAACCACTAGGCATGGTTTTAATGAATGGTACTTAAGCCAGCTTTCTCCCAAATTGAGAAAAGAGGCAACGGCCTTGATTGTTCTTCAAAAAAAAGAGATCAAAGCGTTGAAGGGAACTCCGCTAGAGAAACAATATTATGTGGCGATGGGATTCAATGTGACCGCTCGGGTAACATATGCATTACCAGCAGCAGTGTATACAATGGAATTGCGTTCTGGTAGATTGGTTCATCCAAGCCTCCGAAAAGTAGCGCATCAGATGCATGGAGCATTGAAAAAAATGTTCCCGTCACTCGTATTGCATGCGGATCTCGATCTCGATGATTGGGACGTGAGACGCGGAACTCAAGACATAAAAGAAAAAATATAATGAAAGATATCCAAATCCAGAAACTGATCGAAAAAGAAACCAAAAGACAGAAGAGTGTCATTAACCTTATTCCATCTGAAAATTATGTTTCCAAAGATGTTCTTACCGCCCTCGGCTCTATTTTCGACAACAAATATGCCGAAGGGTATCCAAACAAACGATACTATGGTGGCAATCCTTTTACAGACGAACTCGAGTTATTGTGCCAAGACCGTGCTCGAAAAACTTTTGGTCTCAAAGAAAGCGAATGGCATGTAAACGTTCAGCCTCACTCTGGTTCGCCTGCAAACTTGGCGGTGTATGTCGGTCTTGTTCCTTTGGGTGCAAAAATCATGGGTATGACACTTACCGCCGGGGGACACCTTACTCACGGGCAGAAAGTTTCGTTAACTGGAAAAGTCTGGCAGCAGGTTCCTTTTGAAGTGGATCCAAAAACCGAAGTCTTGGATTATAAAATGTTGAAGGTCCAGGCAGTTATTGAAAAACCAGCTCTCATTGTTGCCGGCTTCACTGCATATCCCCGAATGGTGGACTTTAAAAAATTCAGGGAAGTTGCAGATGCCTGCGGTGCAATCTTAATGGTGGACATGTCTCATGTTGCCGGACTCGTAGCTGGAGGAGCATACAATTCTCCATTTCCGTACGCAGATGTTGTGACAACCACCACACACAAAACTCTTCGCGGTCCGCGAAGCGCCATCATCTTCTCAAGAAGAGACAAGAAAATAAAAGACAAAGAAATTTCTGTATTGATAGACAAAGCAATATTCCCCGGACTCCAAGGAGGCCCGCACATGGGACAGATTGCAGGAGTGGCTGTTGCTTTGAAAGAAGCTTCGACTGCTGCATTTAAAAAGTATGCGCATCAGGTGGTAAAAAATTCCCGCGCTCTTGCAAGTGAACTTGAAAAACTCGGTTGGAGAATTGTATCTGGTGGAACAGATTCGAATCTTCTTCTTGTTGATACATGGATGGATGGTAAGGGTCTTCCTGGCAAAGAAGCAGAGGAAAGACTCGAAAAAGCAGGAATCATTTGCAACAAAAATACTATTCCGGGAGAAACCCGTTCTCCATTTGATCCCTCCGGTATTCGTCTCGGTCCAGCCGCTGAAACCACTCGTGGAAAAAAGGAAAAAGATATGAAGAAGATTGGGCAAAGGATAAATAAAATACTACGAGCATGATTCATACTCAGGGGAAACTAATAGTCATCGAAGGTACAGACGGTGCGGGTAAAGGAACCCAATCAGCGTTACTCCTGGAGGCTTTATCAAAAAAAAGATCCGTATCTTTCTTTGATTTTCCGCGATATAAAAAATCAAGATTTGGTCAACTTATAAAGAGGAGTCTTTCTGGTGAATTCGGTGATTTTTTAGCTTTGTCACCATACTTGTCCTCTTTACCTTATATGCTTGATAGAGCAAGAGCTAAGGATCTTCTTGTGGAAGCTCTAAAAGATGGAGATGTAATTTGTGATAGGTATGTTTCAAGCAACCTTGCACATCAAACAGTAAAATTACCAAAAAATAAACGCAAAGACTTTATAGAGTTTGTGGAAGAAGGTGAATATAAGGAGATTGGTATGCCTATGCCAGACTTGGTTGTATGTTTGTATATACCTGCTGATATATCTCAAAACCTTATGACTGAACGGGCTAGAAAAAATAAAGAAAGAAAAATTGATATACATGAAGGACAGCCTTCTTATCAGGCCCAGGTAATACAAATGTATAAAGAACTGGCGTCGAAACGTAAAACTTGGCATGTAGTAGAGTGTGTAGATAAAAAAGGTCAGCTACTTTCTCGAGAAGCGATTCATCAGAAAGTTTTGCAAATTGTTAAAAAAACCCTCAAGATTAGGGTATGATTCGAAATTCTATCGAAACTCTCATCAATCGAGCTCTTTCCACCCTAGGAATTGAAGCTTCTGGTATCCCTCTGGAACATCCCACAGATCTTTCAAACGGAGACTATTCAACTAGTGTTGCGTTGGCATATGCAAAGCAAGCTGGGAAGAATCCAAAACAATTGGCTGAAGAAATAGTTTCTGCTCTTCAAGAAACTAAAAGTGAATTCATTTCAGAAATAAAAGTTGCCGGTCCCGGATTCATTAATTTTTATCTCACCAAAGAATTTTTTCAAAAGAGCATCGGGGATATTAATACAGAAGGAGAGAAATTTGGAAAAGGGGAGAGTTTGAAGGGACAAACCACAATGATCGAATACACAGATCCAAATGTGATGAAGCCTTTCCATATTGGTCACCTCATGAGCAACTCAATCGGAGAAGCTATTTCACGATTGGTTGAATGGAATGGAAGCAAGGTCATTCGTGCTAACTATTACAGCGATAGCGGATTAAACATTGCCAAAGCAGTGTGGGGAATACAGGCAAAGAAAGATGAAACGCCGAGAGACACATCTTCATATTCGGAGAAGGCAAAATTCTTGGGCCAAGCATATGCATTTGGCGTTGCACAGTCTGAGGAAAATGAAACGGTTGCACAAGAAATACGGGAAATAAACAAAAAGATATTCAGCAGAGAAGATTCGGAAATTAATAAGTTATTTGACCTTGGAAAAGAATGGAGTCTTTCATATTTGAATGAACTCTATACCAGACTTGGAAGTTCTTTCGATTTCTTAGTAGGAGAGAGTGAAGTGTCTGAAGAAGGAAAAAAGATCGTTTTAGAATTTTTAGAAAAAGGAGTATTCGAAAAGAGCGAAGGTGCGATTGTATTTCATGGAGCAACATTCAATAAACATCTTCATACTCGTGTATTCATCAACAAAGAGAATCTCCCTACATATGAAGCAAAGGAACTTGGATTAACCAAGAAAAAGTTTGAGATATACAATCCAGATCTTTCGATTGTTATTACAGCGAATGAACAAAGCGATTATTTCAAAGTGGTACTCGAAGCAATGAAGCAAATCTTTCCAGATTTTGCTCTCAAGACTAAACATCTCTCGCACGGTATTCTTCGTTTTGCTACGGGCAAAATGTCTTCCCGAACAGGAAATGTCATTACCGCTGAAGAATTGATTGAACAAGTAAAAGAATCTATTGCTTCAAAAGGGGATATTGCTCAAGAAGACATTGCTATTGGCGCCATCAAATACATGGTCCTCCGCCAAAGTGTCGGAGGAGATATCATATTTGATATAGAAAAATCCGTTTCAACCGAAGGAGATTCCGGAGTGTATTTGCAATATGCATTTGCTCGAACTAATTCGTTACTCGAGAAAGCAGGGGATCCAGATGTTTCAAACACTCCTGATATAGTGAGACCCCTTGAAAAACTTTTATACCGTTTCCCTGAAGTGGTGGAGAGATCCATGCTCGAATATTCTCCCAATCTTTTGCTGACATACCTGACTGAAATCTCTGCCAGCTTCTCCAATTTATATTCAGAGGTGCAGATCATTTCAGAGGATCCGGAATCTCCGTATTTGGTTTCTGTGACCCGAGCTTTCAACACGGTCCTTAAAAATGGGTT
>JAQBQW010000004.1 GCA_028286805.1 Parcubacteria group bacterium
TCCTTAAATTCCTCATTTGTTTCTTGGTCAAAATATCCGTATGCGGAGATGCATCTAAATCATGCGCGATATCAAATACATCTTCGTCTGATTCCATCCACCTTGTACCGAATTTTGAAAGGTCATACGGTTTAGAAAAACTCCTCATGGTCTTTTTGCCGTTGTGCAGAAAATATTCATGGAAATACGAGAGGGCGAGTTCGCGAACGGTTTTATAAATCGGCTCTCGATACCTCAGAACATTGTGATTGGTTTTCGAAATCGCTCCCCAGTATCCGTCTACCTGAAACAATGCCACCACATGCTCGTAATCGTCTTTGGTTGTTTTCAGATCTAAAAGAAGCGGCTTGTGTCCATTCATCTGTAATGCAGCTGCGGCAATGAGTGCTCCCTCAAAGCAATGAATCCTTCCGGCAGCAAGACTTTGATTCACCGGCATGCATGTCTCCCCTTTCTTTTCAAAATTAAACGGCAGGGAATTCAAGTAATCTTGAATCTTGGCGGGAGTATTCAGTTTCTTGAGATGAGGCAGCTTCACTATTTCAATCGGGTTAAAGAAAGATTGAACGGAGCGTCTATGCGGTTTCGTTGCTGGTCGAGCATTAACAATTCATGGTCGTTTAATCTTAACAGATACCACTTATCATTCCTATTCTGTCCAACGAAATAATACACTTCGGCTTTTGGATCCGTTGGCGTTCCTCTCAGTAAAGTCCAGACGCCTTCGGTTAAGAAAGGTTGTGTGCTTTTGCCGATGTAATCGCTTTGCAGGACATATGTTCTGTTGGGACGAATGGTTAGGTTCAGTTTCAATCCCGAACAGTCTGCACACGGAAACAACCCTTCGTACACTTCCGTTTGTTTCTGTTCGGTTTCAATGACAACTTCTTTTTTATTTTCGAATGTTGGAGACAAAAGATCCTGAAAAGGCAAAATATGGTTTTGGCTAAGGAGCCAGAGAAGGGTAATGGCGGAAGCGACTCCGGCCACCAAACGAGTATTGTTTTTCATATGCATATTATATGTGAGGATAACTTTCCTTGACACCCTTTTTGTATTTTGCTACCTTTATATAACAAGGTACCAAATGGAAAACATACATAAAACATCTTCAGACAAATTCGGCGCCTTACGAAAAGGCTTGCTTGAATTTGTGGTATTGAAAATAATTTCCACCCGTTCGGTCTATGCGGCGGAAATCCTTGAACGCTTATCCGATACCGAATTCCTCACCCAGGAAGGAACACTGTATCCCCTCCTTTCCAAACTTCGCAGAGAGGAAGCGGTGGATTACGAATGGGTGGAATCAGAATCGGGGCCGCCGCGAAAATACTACCGCCTCACCACCAAAGGAAAGAAGGCACTCGAAGATCTTGAAATCTATTGGCAAACGCTCAACACCACACTTAAAACAATACAAAAATGAACAAAGTAACATCTATCAATCTCGGCGGAAACGCATACTCTCTCGAAGAGTCTGCGCATGATTCCTTGAAATCGTATCTAGACCAAGCGCTTCTCGCTCTTGAAGGGAATCCGGATAAGGAAGAAATCCAGAAGGATTTGGAAAGATCCATCGGAGAGAAGTGTAATCGCTTCTTGAACGCTCACAAGTCTGTTATCAGCAAAGAAGATATTGAAGTTATCTTAAAGGAAATGGGTCCGGTTGAAGGAGACACGTCTTCACACGAAGATCAAAAGAAAAATGAAGACCTTCCGAAGCGGTTGTACAACATCCGCGAAGGAGCAAAGATTGGAGGAGTGGCGAATGGATTGGCTGCATACTTCAATGTAGATGTAACGCTCGTCCGCTTAGCGTTCATTATCTTAACTCTTCTGACCCACGGAGGTTTTATTCTTCTCTACGTCCTGATGATGATCTTCATCCCCTACGCCCATACTTCAGAACAAAAGGCTCGGGCATACGGTGTTCCCTTTACCGCCCAGGAATTAATTGATAACGCCAAACGGGGATTCGAAGATTTGAAACGCCAGAAAAACTACTGGAAAGAAGAGGGGAAGAAATGGAAAACGAAGATGGAAGAGCAGCATAAAGAATACGAGGTGAAAGAATGGCATCCTCGCCAGAATTGGCTGGTGGAAGTGATCTGGTCCATCTTTGGATTCGTCATCGCTTCCATTACTGTAACCTTTGGACTCTGGCTCGCGTATCACCATGTACCTGAGGTTCATCAATTCTTCGATAGCGTTGGAACGCATGCGGTAATGTGGACGGAGAGGTTTGATCGGTAGTGTATACTGAGAGTCTCTATGGTTTTATCCACCCATGCGGTCGTTGGTGCAGCGGTAGCAACTCTTATTCCCACCCATCCAATTCTTGGAGGTGTACTTGCCATTGTGAGCCATTTCGCGCTGGATGCCATTCCCCACTGGGATTATAAAGTTCTTTCAGATTCGTTAACTCCGGACCGGCATGGAAAACTGAGATTTGATACCACTCTCCTTATAGATTTTATTCGAATTGGCGGGGATTTCTTCTTGGGAATTCTCGCAGCTTGGTTTTTTCTTTCTTCACCGATACATCCTTGGATCTGGATTATCGGAGTGGCAGGCGGGGTCTTTCCTGATTTCCTCTGGTTTGTATACGCCAAATGGAAACACGAACCGCTTATCACTCTCCAGACATTTCATGAAAAGATTCAGACGCATCATATAGATAATCCGATTCTTGGAGAAAGCATCCAAATAGCAATTTGCGCCCTGTTTATTTTCCTCGCTCGTTAAAACAAGATACAAATAGGGTTCTGTCAACAAGTGTGTTAGAATGGCCGCATGGAAGAGAAATACCCCATGCGCATCAATAAATATCTGGCTCTGAAGAACCACTCCACAAGACGCGGTGCGGATGTTCTTATCGAAAAACATCTCGTTTTAATCAACGGCAGATTTGCCGAACTCGGAGACAAAGTCATGCCCACAGACGTTGTCGAGGTCAGACAAAACAAGAAAGCCTTGAATTACGAATACTATGCATACTATAAACCTCGCGGAATCGTTACCCTTGCCCCTATCGGCGGACAGAAAGATATCAAATCTACAGCCAACCTGAAAGACATGTTCCCCGTTGGACGCTTGGACAAAGAATCCGAAGGATTACTTATTATGACCAATGATGGACGCATTACAGACCGCCTCTTGAATCCGATTCACACTCACGACAAAGAGTATGTCGTAACCACCAAACAAAAGTTACGAAATAATTTTCAGGAAAAAATGGAAGCCGGAGTGGATATCGGAGATGTGGTAACAAAACCGGCACACGTGAATATCATCAGTGAAAACAAATTTTCAGTAACACTTACCGAAGGAAAGAAACACCAGATTCGCAGAATGTGTGACGCCCTCTTTGCAGAAGTTGATACATTGAAACGAACTCGAATTATGAATATTACTCTTGGAAAGATTTCTCCGAATGGGTATAGAAAGATTGATGGGGAAGAGTTAGATATCTTTTTGAAGTCTTTGGGACTTAAATAAACAAAAAGCCCCGTGATGGCAGCTTTTTGAGCGCCATCACGGAGCGGTGACTTCCTTGAAAAAGGAAGCGATCTCTTCGGTCGAAGGGAGGTCGATATTGTGTCGATACTTTCCCCACTTCCTCACGATCTTATATCCGATCCGTGAGAGAACGGCGAGAGTACCGAAGTACTGAAGGAGAAGGAGCGCAATCAAACCGGCAGCGAGGTGTTCACGCAGTACGGAGATGATGCCGACTGGAATCCCGATCCACAGGACCAGGAATACAGAGAACAGCGCAGTAACCAGCTTCGTTTCGGAGGACATGGTTATCCTATGGCCTTAGGCCGGAACAGGGATATACTCTATGTATATTGTATACCATTTTATATATAAAAGTCAAGTATAAAGTATTCCGTCTTACCCCAGTTCAACAAAGTAAAGAGGTTGGAGTAATTTTCATAAATCGCTACAGAAGGTATATAATTGCATTATGAGTGAAACTGATCCAATACCTACTCCCGTAAGAACTGTGGAAAATATTTTAGACACTCTTAATACTGGATTAAACCCTGTTCAATGGGTATGGGTCGAAAGTATGTTCGCAATGGGATCGCCTGTTATAGAAAACAAGAAATTTCAATTTGCCAATATCGTAGGCGGGGTTGGAATGCTCATATTTATTAATACTATTACTCAGGAAGTGAAACTGTATGCTGCAAAGTATACAGATGTACCGGGCAGAGAAAAACTTTTCTAATTAGATGGCAACTCCGAAAAAATACGAGAATGATGCTGTCAATATTCAAGCGGTTTTAGCGAATCAAAAAAGACTAGATTGGATAATGGGAGGTTTTATTGTTGTTATGTTTTTTCTATTGGTTGGTTTAAGTTTTACACTCGGACAAGTTATGGTAGACAGCTATAGATCAAAAGAAGCTTCATACCAAGAAGTTGTTAACAAAATTAATGATCAAGGATATAAAATCGATACAATGACAACTGGCATGAGAAAATATAATATTATTCCATAGACTCTCCAAAAACTCTTCGAACCGCCGCTCACAGTTAAAAGAAAAACTCAGAGTCCTTTTGAGACTCTGAGTTTTTCTTTTTTACCTCTCCCTTTCGAAAGAGTCGGGCCGAAGCCATTTGTAGATATAGTATAACGTACCTACTTAGCAAGATCCAATGTCTCATCAATCCTAATCTGAGCCACGAATTCAGGGACGTGAGATACAAGAATCATTGCCCCTTCGTATGTTGAAAGTGCCCTTGCAATAATAGGAAGATGTCTGAAGTTAATATGGTTTGTTGGTTCGTCTAAAATAAGAATTCCTGGTTTTTCCAGTACTAGTCTTGCAAATGCAACCAATCCTTTTTGTCCTTCGGAAAGGCTTCCCACTTTTGTTTTCATCACATCTCCTGTTATTAAAAATCCAGCAGCTGTTGCACGCATTTCTTCTTCGTATGGTTTTACCATGGCGCTGATCAAGGACTCGTATACTGTCTGATCAAAGTTGAGAGTGGAAAAATCCTGTCGGTAGTATCCAACTTTAATTCCTTCGGTAATACTGACCCCTTCTGAATCCCCTCGTGCCAGAGTTTCCAAAAGCGTAGATTTCCCTATCCCATTCGGACCTTTCAAAAGAAGGTGGTGTCCTTTCTTCATGATCACATTCGCCTTTCGCTTTAATACCTTGTGGGTTGTGGGGCTCATGGTGGTAAACGAAGTGATCTTCAAAAGTTCTCCTGAAATATCTTTCTGCATGGGAATGGTGAAAGGACGGATCATCTTGTCTTCTTTTCGGATATCTACCTTCTCTTCTTCGAGCTCCTCTGCTTTATCTCGCATGCGTCTTGCCACCAAACGCATCTGCCCTCCTTTGTTTGCAAAGAAGTTTGCTTTGTCTTTGTTGGCTTGGATTTCTTTTGCAAGGAGTGCATTCTTTCTGTTGTCTCGTTCAATCTTGGCGGTAATTTCTTCGAGGAGATCGAAATAGTTTCCCACATACTGCTCCACTTTCTTGGTATAGATATCCAGATACAACACGCCGTCTGTAAATGAATTGAGAAATTCCGCATCGTGGGAAATAACGATGACCGTTTTATCGTAATTTTTAATGAACGAGGTGAGGTGTTCGATCCCGGATGTATCGAGGTTGTTTGTCGGTTCATCCAATAACAAAATATCCGGATCTGTTATTAAAGCAGAGGCGAGCAGGAGTCTTGCCTGCTGTCCACCGGAGAATGTTTTCAGGATTCGGTCATGCGGGGCATGAACATTCACTACCTCTAAAACATTGTCTATCTTTGGATCAATATCATAAACCTTTTGTGAAAACTGCTTTTCAAAGAATTCACGAACGGTTAAACCCAGATCTTCGCGGGGAATAACCTGTCTTGAGAGAGCGATTGAGAGACCGTTTGAAATATGGATCTGGCCGGATTCGGGATGCAGTTCTCGGGCAATGAGTTTGAAGATGGTGCTTTTACCTCCCCCGTTCTGTCCCATGATGGTAATCTTGGATCCACGGCGTACGTTAAAGCTCACCTCGTCTAAAATAGGCTTCTTTTCCCCGTATTCGAAACTGACGTCCTCAAACCTGAGGATGGTGCCTTTGTCTGACATAAGTCACTACCATACCATAAAAATCGTGTTAGGATAAGAAAATATGCATGAAAATAAGGCTAAATCTGAAAATACCTCCTGGGATGTAGTGGTAATTGGCGGTGGTCCAGCCGGCATGATGGCAGCCGGCAAAGCTGCCGAACTCGGAGCCCACGTGCTTCTGTTGGAGAAAAATGCCACTCTCGGCAGGAAGCTTTTGATTACAGGAGGCGGAAGATGCAACGTAACAAACGCCGAACCAGATCTTCGAACCTTCCTCTCTAAATTTAAATCTGCCAAAGAATTCCTTTTCTCTCCTTTTTCTTCTTGGGACAATCACAAGAGTATTCAATTTTTCACCGAACGAGGTTGCCCTATTAAAATCGAAAACGAAGGCCGGGCATTCCCTGTTTCAAATTCCGCACAGTCCGTATGGAATGTGATGGTTGAATATATAAAGAAAGGAAATGTGACCGTTCAATCTAATTCCCCTGTTTCAGGATTTGTAACAGAAGACGGAAAAATAAAAGCCGTAGTTGTAAACGGAAAAGAAATTGAAGGAACATCTTTTATTTTGGCTACCGGCGGAAAATCCAGACCGGAAACCGGTTCAACCGGGGACGGATTTGAATGGCTAAAGAAGATCGGACACAAAGTGGAAGAATCGAATGCGGCTTTGGTCCCGATCGCAGTTTCAGAATCTTGGATTGATAGGTTATCCGGCCTTTCTCTTTTAGAAGTGAAAGTCACTCTTTTTCAATCCAGGGAAAAACAGGCAATGAAAAAGGGGAAGCTGCTTTTCACTCATGTGGGGCTTAGCGGTCCGGTTATTTTAAACATGAGCAAGGAGATTGGAGAATTATTAAAATATGGAGAAGTTGAATTGAAATTAGATTTGCTTCCTCATCTTGCTCACGATGCATTAAACAAACAGTTGCAGGATATATTCAAAGAGCATGACAAGAAAAAATTCAAGAACACTCTTTCGTCTCTTGTTCCACCGAAGCTTGCTCCTATTATTATTGAACAATCCGGCATTGATCCGGACAAATCTGCTAATAGTGTAACGAGAGAAGAACGGTTGAAGTTAATAGAGATACTGAAAAACTTCTCTCTTCATCCAACTCATCTTTTAGGGCTAGATAAGGCCGTTATTACTTCCGGAGGAGTTTCTTTGGATGAAGTCAATTTCAAAACTATGAGTTCTACTCTGTATAAAAACCTTTATTTTGCGGGAGACATCCTAGACATTGATCGCCCTACTGGAGGATACGGATTGCAGCTTTGCTGGACAACGGGCATGGTAGCCGGCACTTCTTCTGTCTCAGATATCACAACACATAAATAGTGAAAGGAAAGTGATTGCACCTCGTTATATGTATCTAAGAGGCGGGGATTACTTATATTTCCCTTCCCCCTCTTATTAACCAAATATTAGTTACATTATAATGAAGATAAAGAAATTTGTGCTCGCTCCCGCAGTATTTGCACTCGTTGCACTTTTTGGTGCTAACGTTGCTCTTGCAGCAGGACCAGCTCTCTCTGTTGGTATGACCCCGGTTATTGTTACTCAGAACGGAACGGCGGCAACTCCCAACGTTACCTTTGCCACCCTCCGATTAAGCGCAACTTCATCCACTGAAGACATTCTTGTTTCGGCTATTCCTATGACCGTTACGGCAGGAAATGGGGGAAGCACTTCGAACCTTTCGAACTGCCGTGTTGTAAATCTTTCAAACGGTTCAGTCTTGAATACAGGTTCAAACGTTTCCAGCTTCATCAACAACGGTTCTAACTCGATTACCCTCGATACCCCCCTTCGTATAGCAGCGGGTACCATGGTCGATGTTGCAATACGTTGTAACATCATTGCTTCAAATGCAATCAACAATACCTACTCGGTTTCTGTCAGTCCGTTTTCAGTTGTAGCACGATCTGCATCTACAAACACTGGCTTTACCCCCACTGCAGGTGAAGGCGTTCCAACTCCTCCAATCATGGTGACAACCACTGGAACTATCGGTACAACCATTCCAGTTATTATCCCAGGTCTTCCTAACACAGGTATGGGCGGAAATGCATCCACCAACGTTGCTCTTCTTGCCTTGGCAGGATTGGTAACCGCAGCCGGATTCGCTTACACCCGACGATTCGCTCGCTAATGCGAATGTGAGCTATTAAAATAAAGGGTGCTCCGGCACCCTTTATTTTGTATAAAACCATGAACATACCAAAATACATCGGCATCGCTATCATTCTCCTTGGTCTGACTCTTGGCATTACAACCTTGAATCATGCGGTATACAGCGCTCCGCAAGAAGCGGCACTTGTGCCGGAAACCGTTGCGGAAAGCAACGCCGTATCGGCGGTAGAAACAACCACTACCACCACTTCTTCTGCAGCTATTCCTGTTTCTCCTGCTCCAAAGCCGATTCAGAAACCGGCACCTTCCGTTTCGAAAGATCCCGCACGCCTCTCCATTCCCGCTCTCGGCATTGATACAAAAGTTCAGCAGGTGGGATTGAATATCAAGGGCAACATGGGCACTCCAAACAACTTCACCGACGTCGCGTGGTACAAGCTCGGACCGCGCCCCGGTGAAATAGGAAGCGCCGTGATGGACGGACACGTAGACAACGGTCTGGCACTCCAGGGAGTATTCAAGCATCTCGAAGATCTCAAAATTGGAGACGACGTGTATGTCACGCGTGAAGACGGAAAGAAACTGCATTTTCAGGTTGTAGATAAAGCAACATATCCGTATAACGATTCCGCTGCAAACGAAACCGTATTCGGCAAAAAAGATGCCGCTCGTTTAAACTTGGTGACATGTACGGGAGATTGGGTTGCAGCGCAGAAAACGTATACGGACAGATTGGTAGTCTTCACCAAACTAGTTGAATAAACGGTTGAATTGTGATTAATTGTGTATGGAACGTCCGCGGATTCTTTCTCTTTATCAGGCCAGAATATGCCAAACGTCCAATTCACTCCGAACCAGCTTCAGAGATTGGCTGAACTTCTTCCTATGGGAGACGTGCAGTCTGTGGTCAACTGGGATGTAACCGAGGTTCGTCGGGATGAACTCATTAAGAAGATCGTGTGTTCATATCTGACAGCAGAGGAAGAGGGTGAATTCAATTATCTGCAGAATCTCGATGACATTCGTCTGCGTGTACTCTACCCGCTCACGGGATAGAAGTGTACGAATTCAGGGCGGCGCTCATATGGGCGCCGCTTTTATTTCTTCATGGAACGGGAAACGGCCTTTACCAATCTTTTATCAAAGATATCCGGCACGATTCGATTCGCAGTTGGTTTTGGTATGAGTTTGGCAATGGCTTTCGCCGCGCGGATTTTCATATCGTCTGTAATTTCTGAAAGGTTGTAATCAAGAGCTCCGCGGAATACTCCTGGAAATACGAGCGCGTTGTTTAATTGATTTGGGAAATCGCTTCTTCCGGTTGCAATCACTCGCGCTCCGCCCCGCTTCGCAATATCGGGCATGATTTCAGGCGTGGGATTTGCCAATGCAAAGATAATCGGTTCGTTCATGCTTCGGACCATTTCTTCGGTTACGAGATTGGGAGCTGAAACTCCAACGAATACGTCTGCGCCGCTCATCACTTCTTCAAGCGTGCCGCTTTCTGTTGCATTTTTAGACAGGGAAGCCAGTTCGTGTTTTTCGGGAGTGATGTTGGGTCTTTCGGCATAAATAACGCCTTCCCTGTCCACCACTCGGAGATTTGTTGCCCCGGCAAGGATAAGAATATGTGCGATGGCGGTTCCGGCCGCTCCCGCTCCGGATAATATGATCTTTACGTCTCCGATCTTTTTATTCACCACTTTCAACGCATTCAAAAGTCCGGCTAAAATAACCACCGCGGTTCCATGCTGGTCGTCATGCATGACGGGAATGGAGAGTTCTCTCTTCAATCTTTCTTCGATCATAAAACAGCGGGGAGCGCTGATATCCTCGAGGTTGATCCCTCCAAATCCGGGAGCTATTAATTTTACCGTTCGGATGATTTCCTCCGGGTCCTGCGTATCGAGCACGATTGGGAATGCATCTATATCTGCAAACTGTTTGAAGAGCAGGCACTTTCCTTCCATCACAGGCAGAGCCGCTTCCGGACCGAGATTTCCAAGTCCGAGCACCGCCGAACCGTCTGAAACAACCGCGATGGAATTCCCTTTCATGGTATATTCCCGGGCCTTTTCTTTATGAACCGCAATCAGGCTTGAAACCGCTCCGACTCCGGGAGTGTAGACTAAGGCAAGATCTTTCATATTTTTTAAAGGAGCCTTGCTCATGACCGCAAGTTTTCCTCTGTGTTTTTTATGAAGAGCGAGCGAACGCTTTGCAGTATCGATTTTTTTAGACATTTTGTTTTCCAAGATGATATTCGAGCGTATAAATCCAGTCTTCGTCATTGTCTCCGGCGGCTTTCTTTTCTCTTAAAAGCCATTCAAGATACGCACGGTCTGATTTCAATACCTCTTCCACCTTTTTATCTTTATGCTTTCCAAAATTAAACAGGTTGAATATCGAAGGCTTGCTCGAGATTTCGATCATCTTTGAAATTGCAGTTTCTCTGTCTCCGCATGATTCGATCATCTTATCCAACAGTCTCTGAAATACCGCATACAATACGTTCACATCCCCTTCTGCATCATGGGCGTGTCCGGTGACGTCGAGCTCAAGATAGTAGCGGAGGAACTGGAGATTGTATTCGGGAATAACGTTCTTGGCATCGAGGTATCGAGCCACACGGAGGGTACAGATAAATCGGGGAACTTGCACCCCTTCTTTCTCGAGAATAGCTTTATCAAATTTGGCATTGTGTGCCACCATTACCCCGTCTTTAAGAAGGTTCTGGAGATCCTTTTTCATCTCGCTTCCTTCGAACGTTTCCTTGCCTTCAAGCATCTTATTCGTGATATGCGTGATAGACATCGCCTTCACGGAAACAGGCACTGGAGGCTTAAAATAGCCTATCTGGACCCCTTTCTCCGTCCGGTAGCAGACTTGGCACAGGTAGTCTTTTTGGACGTCATTTCCGGTAGTTTCCGTATCTAGATATATCAATTCCATCCGAGAAGTATACCGCAACATTAGCTGTAATGCTTCCTAAAAAAGAGCTACTTTATGCTGCTCCACGCAAGAGGATCCATACCGCCGTCAATTTTAAATATAGAAACGCCGCGCACTCCGAGAGATTTCGCCAGATCTATCTTTTCTTTAATTGCGCCGGCATCTGACCAGACCATATAGTTGGTTGCGGGAGTCGAAGTCGAGGAATAGATGAATCCGAGTTCCCCCGCACTCGTTCGTTGAGGGGTAATATTCAAGGATTTGGCAATATCAAGGGCGTATTTTGGATTAAAGGCCCACAAACGAGTATAAGTGTATCCGTCTATCCCTCCAGGAGTAACCTGGTATTCATAGCCGTATGTTGGAATTCCAATCATAATCTTTTTCTTGGAGATGGTCTGGGCCGCGAGGTCCACCAATTTTTTTACCCACTGAGGATCCGAAACGGGAGCGTATACGGTATTTGTATTTGCGTGATTGAGCTTCAGATCCACTCGTCCTTGATCATATGCCATGATACGCACTCGGTCGCAGTATTTGTTTATCGCCACGTAATCGTTTGCAACATCTTTTGGATCATAATCCGCAGGAACATTGTCGTACCTTGAAGTAACAGGGGTTCGAGATTCAATTTCACACTGCACGAATTTCTTGCCCATGGCTTTATACAGATCTTTTAAGAAAAGGGAGTAGTAATCTTTTGTTTTTGAATATTTAGCTTCGTAGTCTATATCGATGCCGTCGAAGTTGTATTTGTTTACCAACATAACAATATCTCTAATTTGCGCATCCCGAAGAATCTTATTTGAAAGAACCATGTGGATTTGATCCGGATCTCCCCACATCAGTGTCGGGATTACTCGCACCTTCTTTGCTTTCGCCTGCTGCATAAAAGTAGCCCAAGGTTCGGCATCGATACCGGCGGCATCATTTAAACGTCCGTCTTTTTTGATGGTGAACACAAACGGATTGATCTCGGTAAAAGCGTCGAGATGCATCAGGGCTTCTTGGGTGCCCGTGGCAGATCTCCAATATGGGATCCAGCCGGATACTTCAAATGTCGCTGCTTCGGCATGATGAACGGCGACGAGAGAAAACAGGACAAGGAAAAAGTAGAGTGATCGTTTCATGTGCGTAGTATACCAAACAACCAAAAATTATTTTAGGAGAGGCGGTATTCTCGAATTTCATCCGCTCCGTGCGCCTTGAAGACATCCTTTACCCGAGAAGGATCCGTTGAGCGCGCAGTAAGAAGTATGCCTCCGCGTTTGATCTTTTCTTCATATACTTCCGCTTCGCTTGCGCTGACACCGAGTCCGCCCAATGCTCCGACAAGACCGCCGGCTGCGGCTCCCGTCATGGCACCGGCGGCTGTGGTAGCTACCGCTCCGGTTAAACCGAGCGCGGCCGCTAAAGGTCCGGCTACAAAGAGTGTTCCTATGCCTGGCAAAATCCCGTTGGCTACCACTAATCCAGCGATAGCTCCTAATACTGCTCCGGCAGTAACGCCGCTTTTGGCACCGCTCGCCACATGGTTGTCTGTTGTATCACTGGCAACAGTTTTTCCCTCTGGATTTGTATAGAGGTACGAGATGTTGGCTTCGATCATTCCTGCAGCGCGAAGATCGGCAATAGCCTCTTCGACGTGCGTCCTATCATTAAAAATACCGATTATTGTTGAGTCCATATATGTAATGACGGAGGAGCTACAGGTTTCTTTCCATCGTATCGATGAACGGAACTAGAAATTGATAGACTTTTTCTTTTGCCTCGCTTATTTCGTAGAATTCTCCCCGGTCCACTTCCGGTATTTCGATCTTTTTGCCTGAAAAAGGAGGCCACGTAATCTGTATCATGTTGGAGATGATGGCGGCGGGATCGCAATTACCTTCAAATGCCCAAGCATGGACTTCTTTACCTGATTTCATCTTAACCATTCCGAGTGGGATAAATACGCCCTCCGCGGTAAATCCCGTTTCCTCAGTGAATTCTCTCTTAGCCACTTCAAGGAGATCCGTCTCGCCCTCGTTCCGTTCTCCTTTCACAATATCCCACGAACCATAGTCTTTGTTTTTCCAAAGTGGTCCGCCTGGATGGACTAGCAAGACTTCAGTCTTCCCTTCTCTTTTTCGATACATTATTAATCCGGCACTGACTTTCGGCATATTTATTTTTCTTGTTGGGTTTCCAGCCACGCTGCGTATTTTTGCGCCATATCTTCGAAGCTTTTTTTATTTGTGGCAATCGTTTTCAGATTTGATTGCATGACAATCTTTGCATTAAGGTTTATCGGACCTTTAATTTCGGGAACTTTTTTGAGACGGGCAATACGGTCTTTTGCGGTTTTAAGAATTGTTTTGGCCGGCATGGTCATGTCTCGAACAATGGATTCAGAAGATAGAGGTTTGCCGGTGGCTTGCAGGATAAATTCTTTGAATGTCTTCGAGGCTGAAAGTTTCCACACTTCCGCCATTTCTTTGCCGACATTCGGATTATTAACAATGTATCCGTACTTCTTAAAGAAATATTCTCTCCATTGTGCGAGAGCAAGGTACGCGAGACCATATCCGTGATACGAACATGTGGATTCCCAGCTATAGAGATGAGGGGTATTCAGAATCCAAAGCGTGTCTGCGGAATAATCAAAGTATTTGCGACCAATTTTTTTCGCTAATTCAACGACTCGTTCAGTGGTAAGATTTTTATCTTCATACACAGCTCGTTCGAAATTACACATTGCCATAATACTTGATAGCCCGAGAGGGTTCAGTACGTGCAAGCGTTTTAATTTACGTTCAAAAAGATCGAGAGGATATGCTTCGCCTTTTTCATTCTTTGCATAGCGAGATCTCCATTCCATACTTGAAAAAATAGTATCGAGAAACATGCTTTGAGTCTCACTCCACGATGTCGAAGCGGGGGGATATTCCGTATTTATACATGCTTCTGTTTGTTCGAAGTTTGCATGATGAGCGGCGTGTCCCCCTTCGTGGAAAAGAGTGTGGTATCCCTGGGCTGAGGAGCCGGGCTGTCCATATACAACATTACAGGTGAAATTCGCAGCTCCGGAAAAACGCTTATTTCCTCTATAATTAACAATGTCAGGATAATGACAAAATCCATTACTATACTTTCCCGGCCGATTGAGAAGATCTAAATGCAATTCATCCCCTCTATAACTTATACCCAGGCCCTGAAATGATTTTCCCCATCTTTCGAGCGACTTATTAAAAGGAAAATACTGGTCTTCTTCAGCAGCAAAATCTCCACTCATCATAAATGAGAAGTTCCAAGGTTTGCGCAATCCAGGCTGCTTTTTTTCAAGCGTACGAATATCTTTCAGTGCATATTTTGTCTTATCGTACAGAGTGTCAAAAATTTTGAACAATTCTTTCTTGGTCATACCCTCTTCGGTATGGATTTTATAGGCGTAAAAATCTTCAAATCCCAAACCTTTGGCGTATTCATTTAAAAGCTTGGCTCGCTCCACATATTCCTTAATATTCAAAAGAGCCAGCGATTGAGTTCCTTCCCAATACGCCTTGCGCATCTTCTCATCTTTTTCAGTCCGTATCATTCCACTCATCTTCAATCGGGAGGACTTCACAAATTTCTTTGTTACAGGATCAATGTATCCTTCTTTTACGGTTGTTTGTTTTTTCTTTATTCGAGTTTCAATCCCCACCACTCGAGCTTTCAATTTCTTTAAATGCGCGGGAGTTTGGTAGCAGTCAAAATACCGAAGCCAGTGTCCCAATTTGATTTTATCCTCACCGGCAGACGTTTCGATGGCCACCAATACTTTCTTTCGAAGAACTTCATTAGAAGCAAAGGCATCCTTGGCATTCAATGCAGCATCCATCTTTTTATCGACAGAATGGTCTCCCATATAGGACTTCCAAAACAGACTCTCATATGTTCTATGAAGCTTTAAATACTGAGTGTTCAGATCCTTTAAAAGCCGTGCAGCTTGGTCATTTTTAGGCATGTGCAGAGATTCTATCACACCGACGTGATACTATTAAACTATCTAATTAATACATGAAACTTCTTATTATCGAGGACGACCCTCAAGTCAGCGCTTTTCTTAAAAGGAGTTTCGAAGCCGAATCATTTGCGGTCGATACGGCTGACGATGGAGAGAAGGGGTCATTTCATGCCAGAACCAATGAATATGACGCTATTATCCTCGATAACATGCTTCCGAAGAAACAAGGGATAGATGTCTGCCGGGATATTCGAAAAGCGAACAATCCCACCCCTATTTTAATGCTCTCGGTTAAATCGGACATACCCGAGAAGGTGATCCTTCTTGAAGCCGGAGTGGATGATTATATGACCAAGCCGTATTCGTATGATGAACTGTCTGCCCGCATTAGATCACTCCTCAGACGCAAACCGCTCATTGAAGTTGAAATATACACCTTTGGAGATCTTTCAATTGACCTCACAAAACAAAAGATTTCGCTTAAAGGTAAGGATGTATATTTAACTCGCAAGGAATTCTCTCTGCTTGAATTGCTAGTAAAAAATACAGGACACATAGTTTCGAGAGGTCGCATTATGGAACATGTGTGGGATATGAACGGCAATCCATTCTCGAGAACTATAGAAACTCATATTTTAAATCTGAGGAAAAAGATAGAAACGAAAACAGAGAAATATATACACAATATTCCCGGGCGTGGATACAAATTTGATCTGATTACATAAATTTTCAAAAAACTGACTTTTTCTTGACAGAGTGTGTATAAAAATAGAAAGTGGACATCCGTTTGATAGTTTTACGGAATGTCCTCGGTGTTGGCAGTGATAATTAAATACCAAAAATGAACCGCTTTGAACCAAAGAATATTTTTCCAAGAGATATTCTTACGGCCTTCAAAACAATGGTTCATTTTTGGTATCTTAAAGCAGTTAAGCCAAAACATGTAGAAGAAGATGAAAATCGAAGAGAGTTTATTCTGAATGTTATTCTTTTATCTTCTATTATATTACTCTTGTGGTCAGATACATTTATCCTTATCTCTTCTCTTAAACACGAGACCTCGGTTAATCACATTTCTTTTGAAATATTTACCCTAATCCTAATTATATTTATTTTTCTCTACGGATTATCAAGAAGAGGACATATTACCATTCCTTCTTACATCCTCATTGCAATATTCTTTTTCGGAACTGCATATGGGACATACAGATGGGGTATAAGTTTACCAAGCGCTCTCCTAAGTTATGCTCTGGTTATTTCAATGGCTTCAATACTTATTGGTAGTCGTGCGGGGTTGGTAGTTGTCTCCACTTCGATATTTGTTCTACTGGCTGTAGGCATACCACAAGCACATAGTGGAATTGTGCACGGATGGCAACTTCACAACATTCGCATACTCGACGTAGTTCAATATTCAATGTTTCTTTTGTTTATTACAGTTCTTTCATGGCTTTCAACTAAAGAAATTGAGAAATCATTGTACCGGGCCCAATCTTCCGAACAAGCATTAAAAGAAAGGAACGAATCTTTAGAAGAAACTATTGAGGAGCGAACGAAAGAACTAAAGAAAATTCAGCTCGAAAAGGTTTCTCAAATGTACAGATTCGTTGAGTTCGGACGACTATCTTCAGGGGTATTTCACGATCTGCTTAACCCACTTTCAGTCGTTCGAGCAAATGTAGAACATTTACGTTCAAACATCAATTCTGAAATACCTGATATCACTGAATCAATTAACGACGCAGTCACAGCCTCAAAAAAGATGGAGCAGTTCTTTGGTTCATTGCGTAAACAAGTTCAAACTCATGAAAATCGCAGTCAATTTTCTCTGAACCAAGAGATAGAGGATTGTTTATTGCTTTTTGAGTACAAGGCAAAGAAACAAAACGTAATGATTGAATTTGAAGCGACTCAAGAAATACAGCTTAAAGGTAGCCCTCTCAAGTTCCATCAGATCATGGCAAACTTGGTATCAAATGCAATTGATTCATTTGATGTTTTAACCACAGAAAGAGAAAGAGTGATTACTGTTTCTATCTTTAAAAACAAAGATAAAATTATTATTTCTGTTAAAGATAATGGTTCAGGAATTAACCCTGATTATCTCGGTAAGATTTTTGACCCTTTCTTCACTACAAAATCCGAATATAACGGTATCGGCATTGGTCTTTCCAGTACTAAAAATATTATCGAAAAAGATTTTCGTGGTTCTATTACAGCATTAAATAATCCGGAGCATGGTTCAATTTTTATAGTGACTATCCCTAACTAAAGGAAATCTCATTGATATTGTATGTACAAAGGTTGTGGTGAAAGGTTCAGAAGTTCCTGAGGAGTAAGAAGTCGGGTTGAAGGAGGTTTAAGGTCATTTTTGTAGAAGAGTTTGAAACCCGTAAATTGAACTGGTTCTTTATAAACCACCTGTTGATACGTATTCAGTTTTTTAGCACCAAATCCCCATCCGTCCATATCTACCACAATCTGCACCTCGGGAAGAGGTTTAATCTGTTTGTAATTGGTAAGCATATCTTCGGTAAAACGGTGGATAACCAATACCTTCGGAGGAAGATTATTGTCCCGGACCAATTTTGCCAAATACTCCGCAGCGTAATTTATATCTGCGGCATCCATGGTACCAATAACAGATCCGGGCTTCGCACCAGTCTTCATGGAAAATTCCGGATCAATGCCCAAATGGACATTCGGCATGGCGAGATATTTTTCAAGCATTGGAAGCTCTCGTTGTAAATTTGAAAGTCCGACCTGAATATCCAGGAACACAATTCCATCTATCTTATCTGCGAGCTCGAGAGCATGATCAATCTGGCTATCCGGCATACGGAGCATATAGAAGCCCTGTTTGCCCGCGCTTCCTTGTGCGGTGGTGGCGATGTAGTGAATAGCGGGTACTACCGGAGTATTTGGATCTGCTGCATTCCATACATTAACTTCGGCCTTTAGTCTCGAAAGCATTTCATCTTCGGGATATTCCCCGAGCACACCCATGCCCTTCGAGTAGAAGTTTCCATAGTAAGCGACTATGCGTTTAAAAGGTAAAATGGCACCCCCGTTTGGGTAGACTGTCTTTACGGGCCATGGTGTTTTTACTGCAGGGGTAGAGGTGGACAAAGTTGATGTAGCAATTTTAAGGACGGGATTATTGGCATTCTTCAGTACCCGGACATCATATTCTTCCTTGTCTAAAGGTTGGGTGATTTGCTTTAAAGGCACTTCAAGCGCCTTCTGTACTTCGGCTTTTACAGAATCAGGGGAGTATGTCACTGAAAACATATTGCTAAAACTAACAACAGCAAGTAATGCCGCAAGGGTTACCAAACCCCCTACCGCAAACAAAAAACGCATGTCGCGTTTTTGTTTGTTGTTTTTGGGAGGTCGTGCCATGTGGGTAAAATAGGATTCTATTTTACCACACCTCTTATTATTTCTTCTTTTTTGGCACCCGCGCCCCGCTCTGTCTTGCTTCAGAAAGCCCTATGGCAATAGCTTGTTTCCGATTCGTCACCTTTTTATTACTATTTCCGCTTCGAAGCTTTCCCTCTTTGAATTCATGCATTACTTTCTTTACCTTCTTTTGCGTAACGGTTTTCTTTTTTGGCATAGGAATGAATTATACCGATAAAGATACTATCTTCCGAACAAGTGTTTGATCCAATTCCACAATCGAGACCAGAATCCAGTATGGACTTCTTCCGTCTGTGCCGGAGGCATGTCCGTAACAGAACTTGGTACTGGACTCTTCACGACAGTTGTCGTGCTGGTAATAACCGTGGTTGAAGTTGGTTTGGTACCGGAAGTGGTGGTGGCGTATTTTGTACAGTATCCCGCCTGCTGGGTGGTACATGCCCGGAGAGTACACGCGACAGCACCATTTGCTTGTTTGGCACACGAGTTACATCCGTCATAATAGGCCACACAGTTTGCCGGAGGAACATATGTCTGATTTGAACTTCCGGGAGCTGGTTCGTTGCCTGTACACTCACCATCATGAACATACGTTGCTTTGCCCGCACTCATCTGACAGGAATTTCCGTATGTCTGGTATACCGGGTTACAGGGTGCGGTCACACACTGAACCTGTTTAAGAGCACATACGGGCTGGTACTGCTGGGTACAAATAACCGGATCGTTGGCAGTTTGAGCGAAACCGAAAACTGGAATTGTGAATAAAATGAAGGCGAGAATGCTGTGTTTGATGGTCATAAAGAAGTTAAACGTATTTAATAAGGTACTCTTACTCTGCTACTTCCCTGTTTTTTTCAGTCGATCTACCTCTTCTAAGAGCTTTTTCAGCATATCACGGATACCATCGAGATTATCCTCATGATCTTCTTCTGCCACTTCTGTTTGAATTTCTTCGACATCTTCTTGAATTTCGTCCACATCCTCTTGGATCTCATCGACATCCTGCTGAATTTCTTCGATATCTTCTTCAACCTCATGCAGACTCTGGGTGTTTTCATTCACCGAAATCTGAATAAAAATTGCCAAGTAAATTGCTTCCAGTGAGACGAGAGTTGTAAGAACAAGCAATACAGTATCAAGCCTCACTCCAAAGAAAGGAAGGGAAAATGCAAAGAGAAAAAATATGGTATGTACAACAACAGACGCTTTCGAACCGATCCAGTTGGTGAATTTCTTCTCCCAGTTCATTATTCGAGAGGCTTGAGAGTTACATCCACACCCGCATGTTCGGGAGTTACTGAAGAATTAAAAATTTCTGCGCAATGTTTAACAATATCCGCATCTGCAGTTTGATGAATCTCAATTCCAGCAGAGCTAAGACGTTTTTGAGTAACAATACTTTGTCCAGGATCTCTGGCGCCAAAAACCACCTTTCCAATACCGGATTCAATAATTTGGGTTGTACAATCAATCAGCCCTTCAAAAGATCTTTTCGTGCAGGGCTCGAGGGTAGCATATAGAATATGATTTTTAGTGAGCGCAATTCCATTCTTCTTTAAATCTTCAAACAAGACATCCTCCGCATGTCTGATTCCATCATTTGAACTTGCGGCAGATGCAACAATCTGTCCATCAAGTACTACACACGCAGAAACCACTCCCCGTGGATCTTGGGACTGTGAAGCCACAGCAAACAAGTGTTCAAATATTGCTTTTTCATTCATATTCTTATTATAGCAAAAATGATCATTTTTTCTTGCCTTTACGTATCAAATCCGTACCATGGTACCCAGTCATCTGTACACTCTCTACCGGAGACCTCCCAGTGCCAAACGGAACTGTCACGGCAATCTGCATTAGCCCAGAAGCGGGTAAACCCATGATCTCTGTGCAAGAGGTTTGGGCGATCAGAAATCAAGGACTTGTTGGAGACCGCTACGCAAGCGGTGCGGGCAGCTTCAACAAAGGAAAGGGCGGGAAACGTCAGATCACTCTGATCAACGGCCTCTTTCTTGAAGGAAGCGGGTACGAGGCTATAGACACTCGCCGAAACATCGTAGTGACTGGGACGGAATTGATGGATCTTCTCGGTCGGGGTGAATTCCAAATTGGAGAGGCGATCATGCGGGCGGTGAGATACTGCGACCCGTGCACCAGACCAAACCAACTGGCGAAAGAGAAACTCGCCGGTCTTCCGCTTTTCCGTGATGCTTTTCACGACCGCGGCGGTATCATCGCCGAGGTAATAAGGGACGGACTTATCAAACTTAAGGATCTTCTGGTCCCTCCCCCGAAATCGTATTAGCGCAACCGCTTACCCCAACTGGAAGCGGTATTTTTAATTGCATTATTTACCCACGTCTCTTTTAATGTTTCTAAGGTCTTCCGCAAGATTTTTCTCAATCGCTGAAATTCTCTTGTTTAGATTTTTAATGATAACACCTTCTTCCTTGGTAAGGGTTCGGGTATTTTTAGCGCCTTCAAGAAGTTTCAGTTCTTCTTTAAAATCCTCTTTTAATTCCATGAGACTGTGGTGCAAAGAGCTTTCGGCAGTGCTTATATCCCGATTCAACCTTTTTCTCAAAAGAACCAGATGAGTGAAAATGAACCAGGCGAAAGCGATCAATGCTGCCACAACCATTATCAGAAGAATTCCTAGCGTCAAATAATTGATTGCCAGTTTTCCAACTCGGAACAGCACTTTTTCCCTAACTGTCAGCGTTCCGGCTGACACAGGCTGGCTCTTTGCTCCCCGACCATCAATGGTGCGAGCAGATACTTCATACACGCCGGGATCAAGCCTCTTGGTCCAAACCAGCGCCCAGTCTCCGGATGAATTCGTCTTGGTCGATTCGTCAATTACCTGCCCACTCTTGTCTTTTAAATACACTACTACCGTAGCATTCTCGTATGATGTACCCCGTACCTTTAAAATATCATCCTGGGAAATTTCTTGGCGGAAGCTTGTTATAACAGGAGGTTGAATAGAAGTAACTACAAAGTCTGCGGTTTGCACTGCGGAGTTGCCGGCCCCATCAATGGCTTTCACCAAAATAGAACGCTTGCCCGGCAGCTGCAGCGGTACTGCATACGGATTTGAAATTGCCTCAGGTGTATAGGTCAGCAAATCCCCCTCTCCTATTTTAATTTCATAGTGGCTAATGCCCGAACCTGTATCAGACGTATTAAATAACACTATGGGTTGGGGATTGTCACTTTCAGAACCGTGGGGAAATGTAATCTTAAAGGGAAGCGGCGGTTCGGTATCTACCCTGAACCTAAAATGTGATACTGCTCCCCATCCATATTCGTTTTTAAACTGCGCATGAAAATAGTATGTGCCGTCCTGTACGGGATCCAATTTTTTAACTTCAATGGCGGGGGTGTATGTTTTCGTAGGAATGGAATTGGGGCTCTTGTCATACAACAGCCGTACGGCAGTTACCCCCTTGGGAACATTCCATGTAAACACGGGTGTGCTGTTTGAATACCATTTATTTGGATCGGGATTGGTCAAAGAAGTTATTTTCGGAGCAGTGGGAACCAGCGGGTTTTCTGAAACGGTGGTCGTATCGTCATTGACGACATCCGGAGTGGAAGACAGCGTAAAACTAGCCGCTCCAAGCGAACCCAATACATTGGTTCCTTCTCCGTCATTGGCCAGAACAGATCCGCCGCTAAAAAGAAGATTGGCTTTGCCCGTTTTCTTAGGAACGAAAGTAACGGTCAGCACCTTGCCTGTACTGCCGGAAAAACCAGGGTTCAAGATGATTCCTTCAAAATTAACCACTCCGTCCCGATTAGAAAAAGAGGGTTCGTTTGGCCAAAGCTTGATGATCGATCCTTCTTTTGAAATTGATGACACGCTCAAAAGATCCACCGGATAATTCAGCGTTCCGGATACCGCATTTATCGCTTGAGTATTGTTCGAAACGGAGATCGTTACAGAAAATGGAGACTTCGATGCCTGAATTCCCGAAAGCGGAGAAATGGTCAGGTCGGCAGCGGAGGCCAAAGAAAAGGATGCCAACCAAAACGAGATAATGACGAGAAGATTG
>JAQBQW010000017.1 GCA_028286805.1 Parcubacteria group bacterium
CTGCATTCCGCCGAACGGTTCGCTCGAACCGCGCAGCGCTTTGCATGCAGCGTCTACCATGGTGAGAGTCTCTGAGGAAAGCATCGAGACTTCGTCGATAATTAACGTGGTGGCGGCACCGACTCGCTTCACCAGTCTTTCATTGGTGGCCATCTGGTCCAGATCGTATTCGGTTAAATACGGTTTGATGCCAATACCGGACCAGGAATGAATGGTGTATCCGCCGATATGCGTGGCTGCAATGCCGGTTGAGGCGGTGATGGCGGGTTCGATACCATGTTCCCGCAGCCACGAAATGTATTCGTTCACCGTATGCGTTTTTCCAGAACCGGGTTCTCCGGTTAAGAAAATATTGGCTCCCGTTTTTAAAATATCTAGGGCTTCGTTCTGAGTCATTTCAGAATGATACCAGATTTGTTAGATCTCTCTTAATAAATAAAAAACCAATCCTATTGGACTGGCGGCTGGCTTTCGAGATCCCGGCGGAGAATCTCCCGGATCTGATTGTCTTTTGCCACAACATCGGCGAAAGGCATTTCGAGCTCTCGTGCGACCTTCGCGAGAGGGATGCTGTTCAGATGTACACGCTTGTACACCTCACACAACCCTTCCGCCTTCAGTTTTGCGAGCAGATCGTCTCGTCGAGTTTCCATGATACGGGTGCGAACCGCTCGTCCGTTGTCGAGAGTGTACTCCTCGCTTACTGTGGCTTGCGTATTCATGCGGGTACCTCCAAAGGTTGATCCGTTAACTGCGGTCTGTAATTAGATTAGCATTTTATAGAGATTTGTCAATTTTGTTTGTAATAAAAAAGAACCAGTCACTCGACTGGTCCGTGTGTATCAGGAACCGATTCCTTCGGCGAAGCTGGGGTCATTACTCGCTTGAGATAATTGCGCCTACGATTCGCCGCAAATCCAGCAAGCATATCGCTATGTTCGGCGGCTGCGGGAAAACCCTGCCTCCGAAGTTCATTCGCTCTGTTCATCGCAGCCAACTCGGCTTCCAACCCAGGCTCTGGCATTCACACACTCCGCGTTGAGGAGACCCTCATCTATTATACGCGAGGATGAGCCAACCCCTCCACCACCTGTGCATTCGGAAGCGAAGCAAGAAAAGATCCGGGAACGGCAAGCTTTGAACCCCGAATTCCGCTTCCGATAATTACATACTTCGAATCGGCTACCGCTTTGTCAATTAATATAGGCCAGGTTTCCGGGAGTCCAATGGGAGTGATGGCTCCGAATTCCATTTTGCTTTCACTGACCGCTTTTTCCATTTGGGCAAAAGAAGCTTTCTTTACATTCAGCACTTCGCACACTTTTCCGTTCACATCTGCTCTGGTACTAGCAAGAATAATGCACGCCGCCAGTTTTCTTTCTTCCCCTCGCTTTCCTTCGATGATAACGCAATTCGCTGCTTGCTCGGGAGTAACCTGGTAATACTCGCAAAAGCTTACCGTGTCCGAAAGACCCGGATCTATCTCCGTCACTCCAACCATTTCGGTATTGCCTAAACGTTTAACAGCTGAAGCTACTGCTTCAGCTGTTAAATTCAAATGCTCTTGTACGGGTAAGAAACTGAGAGTTCCAAGCTGTATATCCATGTATCCATGATACCAGCCCAAACAAAACTTAAAAGCCCAGGCTTTCTTTGACGATAAGGACATGCACCTTTCGTCCCATGGCTGGATTCTCCTTGTGAAGGATAAGTGTTTTGGCATGGAGAGTTCCGTATCCGTACACGCCCTTCATACGAACATCTTCTAAAGGAAGAATCTTTTCATCTATTCTTCGGAATGCGTCTGCGAGTGTTGGGGTGATCTTCTGGGAACCGATAACCAAGATAAGGTTAGGAGATGTAAAGGCAAGGTGAGGAAGCTGGCTTCCGGAGTTTGAAGCGACAACGATTTCTCCTTTTTCGGTAAGGGCGTGGGCGCTGCCGAGATAGAAATCCGAAAGGACGGATTGCTTTCGAAGTGCCGCCTGTTTTACTTCATCCGTTTCTGCAAGAACCGCATCATGGAGGTTATGCCATTTGTGCTGTCCGCTTTTGAGCAAATCAATATAACCGATGGCGTGAAGGGTTTCAGAAGCTCCATTCATAATTGAGGCTCCTTCCGGAATAAGCTCCTTGATCTTTTCAAGAGCTTCTTCTTTTGTATTTAATACTACGGGAATAAAGCTGTTTCCGGTTAACGCGGCGGTTGTTTTTGCAATTGTTTCGTCTGATGCAAGTGTTGAAAAGTCCATAGTGGTAATTGTTTATTTCTAATAATGACAGTATACATGCTAGTGCTTTACTTTGTAAAGTACTTGAAAACTGATATAATCGGCATATCTATGAAATCCCCCTGCCCCATCACCGAAGTGGCCGAACTTCTCTCAGATACCTGGACCATGCTTATCATGCACCACCTGATTGAGGGTTCGAAGAAGTTCTGCGAATTAGAAAGAGCTCTTCCGGGTATTTCGACGCGAACGCTCACGAATAAGCTGAAAAGGCTGGCAGAGGTGGATCTGTTGGTTAAGACGGACGAGGGGTTATATGCTGTCACTCACAAAGGCAAGGGGCTGCGGATTGTGGAGAATGCGATGAAGAGGTATCAGGAGCAGTATTTGTAGAAACTAGATTGGATAGCTTTCGGTATGTATCCCCTCTAGAGCTGCAAGTTTTAAGAATTCGTCTTTAGTTTCAGGAGCAGGATTAGAATGCATGGGAACTACGGTTCCGATCTTTTTGAATTGCTTCACAAAATCCAAAGCTTCTTGGGGACCAAAGGTATAGAAACCTCCGACGGGAATAAGGGCGGTGTCTACTTCAAGATTTGATACGTCTAGACCGGATGGATAAAAGATATCTCCTCCGAAATAGATTTTCTTTCCGTCTGCTTCGATGAGAAAGCCGAAGTTTTCTTCTGGTTTGATCTTCACATTTGGACCGTGATCTACTTCAAAGAAGCGGACTTTTATTTCTCCGATATCAATCTGATCCCCTGCTTTTACCTGAATGATTTCTGAAGTTACTATTTCTTCTCCGAGGGCTTCGATACATTCCTTGTTTAGATACAGTTTTTTTGGAGCCAATTTCTTAATCTGTTCAACAGAAAAGTGATCCCCGTGGATATGGGAAACAAGCATGGCGTCGGGAGAAATGCCTTCCAGGGTTTCTACTGGTGAATAAGCTCCAATATCCATTGCGAGTTTGAAACCGGTGTTGGTTTCAAGAATGAAGCCGGATTGTTCGAATTTGGTGAGTTTCATATGGGTATTATAGCAAATTTACGAGCTGGCCAGATGGTGCGAAGATGGAACTTTTATTTCTCAGTAATTTTATAAACTTTTCCATCCAAACCATAAGTAGTCCAAGTTCCAATCTGTTCACCTTTCTTAAAATAACCCGAGCGTTTCAGTGTTCCATTGATCCTATACCACTCCCAATACCCGTCAGGTTTTCCTTCTTTTATTTTCCCCTTAGACCATCTAGTTTTTCCATTTGCATGGAACTTTATTGTATAGCCCTTCACAATCTCACTTTTTTTATTCATACGTATAAGTATATCAAAAAGGATTTACTTGCTAGATGGTGCAAAGTTAAAACCCTTATCTCTCAATACAACTTTCAAGGAAATTTATAGCATCGGGGTTAACTGCATGTCCCATACCTCTATAAAGCCGCAACGTAGTTACCGCTTCAAGTTGTTCAAATATCGTTGCCGAACGTTGAACACGTGAAGCTGGTATATGTGGATCATTCTCGTCACAACCAAGATATACAGTGGTACCTTCTAGGCTCCCCTGCCATTCATAAGATTCAATTTCATTATCCTCACCGATAAGACCTCCGCTCATGATACAAAGACCTGCATATTTCTGTGGGTGGCGAGCGGCATAATCGGCAGCTAAGCATGCTCCTTGCGAAAATCCCCCGAGTATAACTTGATCAGGAGAAAGTCCGTATTTTTTCTCACAGATCTGAAGTGAATTTCTTACTGTATCCAATGCCTCGGTCAGAAACGGTTCATTTTTTGAACGAGGTTCTAAAAACCGATACGGATACCATGTATTCCCATGTGCTCGAGGAGCGAGAACAATTACTTCAGAAAGATCAATCCGATCAACAATTGAGAGAATATTCTCTGCCATACTTCCCCTACCGTGAAATAAAATAATGGCCTTATTGGGGTTATTCGTATTTCCCCGAAATACTAAATCTACAGATAAATCATTAGGCATCATTAATTATTTTTTATTATGACGAGGAAGCACAATGGGCACTAATGCTTTTTCAATCTCATCGCGATGGGGCTCATACTGGGGAGGCAATACTAAATATTCTCCCAGTGATTCAAGGGGTTCGTCGACTGCAAAGCCGGGCGTGTCAGTCGCGATCTCAAAAAGAATCCGTCCAGAAGTCATGAAATATACTGAGTGGAAATACTGTCGATCAATAACCGGTGTTGGATGTAAACCGATTTCATGTACTTGCGACCGGATTTCTAATTCAATTTCATCCGTCGGAACACAAAATGCAATATGATGTACTGAGCCCGCTCCTTGACGCGCCTGTGGCAGATCCGGAGACTCTATCACATCTATATATTTAGCATCGCCATCATTGCTTATATAACGAAATGAGAGATCGCTTTCTTGTTTCCGTTTATATCCTATTTTTTCCAATGTTGATTCTATGTCATCAATACTAATTACAGAGAGAGTCGCTTTATAAAAACCTAGCAGGGTATGGGATTCTGGTATTCCACTTTCAGCCCACACGGGCAGCCGTATAGCGCTTTCAACCATTATAAGCTCGATAACGATCTGATCAGGATCCTGCAACCTTAAGAGTATTTCCCCAAAGGCATTTGGGACCAATTCACATGGCACTCCATGCTCTTGTGCGCGATTAA
>JAQBQW010000018.1 GCA_028286805.1 Parcubacteria group bacterium
TATCGCGGGTTCTTTCCTGACAAATACCGGCACTCCAAATGAGGGGATTGTCTATTTCGACAGAGCCTTGAAACTTTCTCCTGGCAAACAAACCATCTATTTTGAAAAGGGATCTGCGTTGATTGCCGAGAAAGATTACCAAGGAGCCCTCGCTGTATTCAAGCAAGCGTATGAACTTGAACCAAAGTATGTTGAAGCTCGAATTATGTATATCAGCGCAGCCGTATACGCAGATAAGCCGGATTTGGCCAATTCACTTATTCAAACTCTCACCCCCGAACAAGTGATTGGAGACGACAGAATTGTGAACGCCTTGTTTGCCATGGGCAAGTATCAGGATGTCATTAACCTTCTGACCTCTCGAACCGAACTCACTCCAGAAAATCCACAGGTTTATATTTCTCTCGCTGCGACGTATCTCAAGATCGGTGACATGGGAAATGCCGTCCGCGTACTCCGCTTGTTGGGGGAAAAAGTTCCAGCCTCAAAAGCTCAGGCCGATGAATACATTAAACAGATTCAGAATGGGACGATAAAGGTGGGGATGTAAACTCATTCTCTAATGAAAACAGACATCATTATTATCGGGGCGGGAGCTTCGGGTTTGATGGCGGCTAGGGAATTATCTGGGAAGGGGAAAAAAGTGCTGATTCTTGAAGCCAGGGACAGGATAGGAGGAAGGATATATCCCTTGCCTGAAAAAGAATTTGAATATCCCGCGCAGGGTGGGGCAGAATTTGTTCACGGACTTGCCCCTGTTACAAAACAGCTTATGCAAGAAGCGGGACTCTCGTTTATTCCAGAAGATGGAGAAATCTGGAGCATAAGAACCGGTAATTTATCTCAACACGCTCAGTTCATTAATACGAATGAGCTTTTAAAAGAAAAGATAGAGGCATTGCAAGAAGACATGCCGGTTTCCGCTTTTCTGGAGAAATATTTTGCTTCGAAAGAACATACTGAAATGCGCGAGTCTATCATCAAAATGATAGAAGGATACGATGCTGCGGATATTACCAGAGCGAGTACGTTCGTGTTCAGGGATGAACAATTCGGCAAGAAGTACGGAGAAGACGGGAGAATCAAAGAAGGATATGGGGCGCTGATTAATTTTTTAGAGCAAGAATGTGTAAACAATGGTGTCCAAATAATCTTAAATAACAAAGTAAATTCGATTCAGTATGGACCAGGAAAGGTTGTTGTCACCAATTCCGAAAATGAGATGTTCGAGGCTTCAAAGGCTATTGTGACGGTTCCTCTGCCTACTCTTAAAAATATTGCGTTTACTCCTGCCATATCAGAAAAACTCGAATATGTTTCAAGAATTGGGTTTGGAGGAGTGATAAAGCTTTTAATTAAATTTGAAGACCAGTGGTGGAAAGAGTATAAGGGTGAAAACTTGGAGAAATTAAATTTCTTGCTGTGCAATGAAAATTTTACCGCTTGGTGGACACAATATCCGGTAGAGAATTCAATAGTGACGGGATGGATGGCAGGCCCAAATGCGGAAAAGAACAAGCATTTATCTGACGATGAGTTATTAGACATGGGAGTCTCGGCGCTTTCTGAGATTTTCTCAGTTCAGAAAGAAGTATTGAAAAATAAGATAGTCGCATGGAAAGTAGTGAATTGGTCAAATGATCCATATTCGCTCGGGGCATATAGTTATAGTGCTTTTGATACTCTGGATGCTTATGAAAAACTTCATGCTCCAATTGATCACACAATCTTTTTTGCAGGTGAAGCTCTATGTTTGGGTAAGAGTACCGCTACAGTCGAGGGGGCATTAGCAAGTGGAAAGGAAGCAGCTGAAAATATTTTAATTTAGAAAAATAAAAATAACTTTTTAAAAAATTATTTTTGAAATAAAAAGTTATCCACACATTCGCAGCATTCACTCTTGTATGTACGCGCGCGAAGTACGATAATAAATACAGGTCGCACGTAGAAAAATATTTTTCAGAAATATTTCTCTGCGACGTTACAAGTAATTTGTGTTCGCAAGAATACACATAATAAAATGGCAGCAAAAAAGAAATCAGCAGCTAAGAAAAAAGCAGCTCCTAAGAAGAAAGCAAAGAAGTCTTCAAAGAAGCGAGCATAGTTTTCTCAGTTCTGAAAGAAAAAACACTCCCCGCAAGGAAGTGTTTTTTCTTTTGGGCAAGGGGTCAATTTTGTGTTAAAATATGCATCTTATGGCTTTTTTAGGCAGTATATTCAAGTCTACGGAAGAAAAAGCGGTTACCTCTTGGAAACCGCTTGTTGACCGTATTAATGGCATTGAATCTTCTCTTCAAGATCTTAAAGCCGAAGATTTTCCAAAGAAAACCGAAGCATTAAAAGCTCGTTTGCAAGCAGGAGAATCTTTAGACGACGTTTTGCCCGAAGCGTTTGCATTAGTTCGCGAAGCGTCCAAACGCACTCTCGGCCAAAGACATTTCGATGTCCAGCTTCTCGGAGGGATCGCTCTTCATAAAGGGGGAATTGCGGAAATGCGTACCGGAGAAGGAAAAACACTGGTAGCGACACTTCCCGCATACTTGAATGCACTTGCCGGAAAAGGAGTACATGTGGTGACCGTTAACGATTACCTTTCCCGAAGAGACGCAGTATGGATGGGACAGATTTATGCATACCTCGGTCTTTCTGTTGGAGTATTGAATACACAGGCTTCTTTTTTGTATGACGCCCAGCATACCCATGAACTCGACGAAACGCGAGACGAAACGGGAGCTTTTCACGTCGTGCACGAATACCTCAGACCTGCTACAAAACGGGATGTGTATCGTGCGGACATCACCTACGGTACCAACACTGAATTCGGTTTCGATTATCTTCGAGACAACCTTATGTACAATCCGGAGGAGTTGGCCCAACGGGAATTCCATTATGCCATTGTGGACGAAATCGACTCCATTCTCATAGACGAAGCGCGTACGCCGCTTATCATTTCTTCGAATACTGGAGCGGCTGGAGATTTGTATACCAAATTTGCAGACATTGCAGGAAAGCTTTCTGTCGAAGAAGATTTTACAGTAGACGAAAAACTTCGTTCGATCTCCTTAACAGACTCAGGTATCACCAAAGCCGAAAAAATCTTAGGTATTGAAAATATCTATACAGAAGGAGGAGTGCGATACGTGCATCATCTGGAAACCGCAGTACGAGCCAAAGCGTTGTATCACAAAGACAAAGCATATGTGGTGAAAGACGGGGAGGTGATCATCGTGGATGAATTCACCGGACGCCTCCAACCCGGACGCAGATGGTCTGAAGGATTGCACCAGGCGATCGAAGCCAAAGAAGGAGCTCGGATCAAAGAGGAATCCCGAACCTTCGCTTCCATCACATACCAAAATTTCTTCAGAATGTACCAGAAGCTTTCCGGTATGACCGGTACCGCCTCCACTTCGAAAGAAGAATTCTATAAAGTGTATCGTCTCGAAACCTTTGTCATTCCAACCAACCGTGTAGTTGCCCGTATAGACCATGATGATCTCATCTACCAAACAGATAAAGGAAAGATGAAGGCGGTGGCCACAAAAGTGAAAGAATTAAACGAGAAGGGACAACCCGTCCTCATTGGTACGGTTTCCATCGAACAGAACGAAGTTTTGTCCGCGTATCTTTCAAGCGAAGGGATCAAGCATGAGATATTGAATGCCAAAAACCACGAACGCGAAGGAGAGATCATTGCGCAGGCGGGACAAAAGGGAGCGGTTACCATTGCCACCAACATGGCGGGCCGAGGAGTGGACATTAAACTCGGAGGTAATCCCGGAAGCGAGGAAGCCCTCGAAGCGGTAAAAACTGCCGGCGGGTTGTTCGTCTTGGGAACCGAGAGACACGATGCGCGAAGAATAGACAACCAGCTTCGAGGACGCGCAGGAAGACAGGGAGACCCCGGCGCAACTCAATTCTTCGTCTCGCTTGAAGACAACCTCATGCGCATCTTTGCCACTGATACTATCAAATCCATGATGGGCAGATTTAACATTCCCGAAGACGAAGCGATTCAGAACAAACTCATCACCAACTCCCTCGAAAAAGCTCAGGAGAAAATCGAAGGCTTCAACTTCGATGCCCGAAAACATGTTCTCGAATTCGATGACGTCCTCAATTACCAGCGAAACATTATCTATTCCCGAAGAAAGAGCGTACTTGCGGGAGGAAAAGTAGCCATCGATACATTCTTAGATGAAGTAGCGCTGTTAATCGAACCCGAAAAAGCACAGTCTCTATTAGAAAAGAAACCAGCACTTGAAACTCCCGAGGTTCTCGAATCTCTCCGCCGTCTGATCCTGCAAACTATCGATATGTTCTGGGTGGATCATCTTGAAACCATGGAATACCTCCGAGGAAGCGTGAACTTGCGCGCATACGGACAACGAGATCCTTTAGTTGAATACAAACGAGAAGGACTCAGATACTTTAAAGATATGGAAGTATCCATTGCCAAACAAGTAGCAGGATTCTTGCTCGAATTGAATGTGGAAGCATTTAGAAACATGGGAATTTCTCCTGTGGAGCGTGCTGCTACGGAATTAGCGGATGTTGCACGAACTGTATTGGCTGACGAACCCGGAAGAAATGATCCTTGTCCCTGTGGATCCGGAAAGAAATGGAAAAAATGCGGAGCGATTCCAACCGAAGAGCACGTTCAGAGAATGGCGCAGAATAAGGAGTAAGTTTTTAAATCAGAGTTAATCTGCTATAGTCTTTTCCAGATTGATCCTCTGCCTCCGAGGTATCCGATGAGTTCGCTGAACAAATGGAGACTGGCCGGTGTAACAGCTTCACTTCCGCACGCTCTTTTCATGGTTGGGGCGATCTGGTTAAGTCCTCGGCTTACGATCGAAATGATCGTCAGAATGAACGGAATTGAAGAAGCTGTTCCGATTTTATATTCCGATCATACGAGAGGAATACTGGGAATATTCGCTTTCTTTTATTTCCTTGTTGGAGTGTTTGGGACGATGAAAGATGTAAATCATTACATGAGCAAGTTTCCCCGACCTTTCGACGAGTGAAACCCATTGGCGTAACATCGCCATTTTTTATATAATCGACCCTTATGACCCTCATCATCAACGGTAAATCCATCGCAGAGAAACTTCTGTCCGAAAACTTCCCAACACCCATTCCCGGAAAGAAGGTCTGCTTCGTTTCGTTTGGAGAGAATGCGGCCAGCAGAAAATACATGGAAGTGAAAATGCGGGCGGCCAAGCGTCTCGGAATCGAAGCGGATATTATAGAAGAAAAGGCCGATCTGACCGAAGCTGTATTGCTGTGTTTGTCTGATATTCTCGATAAACAATATGACGGTATTGTCATCCAGCTTCCGTTGCCGCCCAAAGTCGATACGGATACCGTGGTGGATATTCTTCCATTTAACGTCGACATCGATATGCTTAGTCGTGAAGCAAAATCACGATACAGAGAAAAGAAAACAAAAAGAGTGCCTCCGGTAGCAGAAGCCATCGATTTCATCTTGCAGGAGGGGAACATTGATCCCAAACATAAAAAGATCGTCATTTTGGGCAAGGGAAGATTGGTGGGAGAAGTTGTCGGTATTCTTTTCGACAAAGAACATATTTCGTATGACGTGATCGATAAAGAAACGTCCCATAAAGAAAGAGACGCGCTTTTAATCGAAGCGGATATTATCATCTCGGGAATCGGCGAACCTCACTTTATAAAACCCGAAATGATAAAAGAGGGAGTGGCATTAATTGACGCGGGAACAAGCGGGGACAGCGGGGAATTGAAAGGAGACATTGATCCCGCATGTGCAGACAAGGCTTCTTTGTTTACTCCCGTGCCCGGTTCAGTCGGCCCCATTACTATCGCATCCCTGTTCGCCAATCTTCAAAGAGAATAATGCTTGAATTTTTTCAACGAATGATAATGGAGCCAGGGATCTGGGGAGCAATCGGGCTCTTTGCAGTGGCAGCCATTGATGAAGTTGCCCCAGTTCCAGCCTCGCTTATTTTGGTCGGGGAATTATTGTTTTTAAAAAATCCGTTATCAGTCGCAGTTCTTGGAAAGCTTATTTTTTTCGTTGCATTTCCCATTGCTCTCGGAACCATGCTCGGTTCGCTTGTGGTATATACCGCAGCATATGCCGGAGGCAAGCCTTCTTTGGATCAGTTGAAAAAGAAATTTTCAGTTTCCACCAAACAAATTGATCGATTTGAATCGCTGTTTAAGAATCGCTGGTATGACAATGTCATTTTCTTTTTCTTCCGCGCCACGCCACTCGTGCCCACGTTGCCGGTCAGTATTATCGGAGGAATCGTTCGAATGCCTCCATTGTCGTACGGACTGCTCACTCTCCTCGGAATTATTGTTCGAGTGATGATAACTCTGGTTATTTTGAAAATGGGAGGGGATGCTGTTCTGTCGCACGCTTTTAATTTATAATACGAATATGAAAAAAAATACCATCGTCTGGGCTATTATCGGAGCGCTCTTTATTGCCTTCGTGATATGGCTTATCCGCACCCCTGCACGCATTAAACCCTCTGTATACGACACCTTTGCCACCTGTATCAAGGATTCGGGCACAAAGTTCTATGGAGCCTTCTGGTGCCCTCATTGCCAGGCTCAGAAAGCCCTTTTCGGCAGCGCAGTGCATAACCTGCCTTATATAGAGTGTTCGAACCCAGACGGCAAAAGCCAGAACCAGGCATGCAATGATGCAAAGGTTTCGAGTTACCCAACCTGGGAATTTCCCAATGGTACTCGGGTAAGCGGTGAGCAATCTCTTAAAGCTTTATCTCAAGCCACGCAATGTACGTTACCGGGTGAAGCTGCTCCAACTGCAGATGGATCTTTGCTCGCTACCTCGACCGCTGCTACTGTAGTTTCAACAACAACTGCCCAATAATGTCTCTTCAAACCTTCATCGTTGACGTGACGGTTATCTCGCACTTTGTATTTGTGGTGTTGGTACTCGCCGCAATCTTTTATCGCTCATGGGGAAGAGAAGTGGTGAAATTTTTTGGAAAGCATGCGGTAGTATTCAGTTTTCTCACCGCTCTCGTTGCAGCTATTGGAAGCTTGACCTATTCGGTTGTTATCGGATTTGACCCCTGCGAACTCTGTTGGTGGCAGCGTATTTTCCTTTTCCCTCAAGCGGTAATCTTTTTCACGGCGCTCATGAAAAAAGATGGAAATGTATTTAAATATACAGTTCCTCTTTCGATTATATCGGCCATTGTTTCCATATACCATTCATACATTCAATTAGGGGGAACTCATTCAGTATTGCCTTGTACAGCTGCAGGCGCCGCCTGCTCAAAAGTGTATGTGAATTCGTTCGGATACATCACCATTCCAACAATGGCTCTGACCATCGCTCTTTTCCTTATCTTGTTTGCGGTGATGCATAAACTTTCAAAGAAGATATGAAGATAGTGACGCATAGTGGAGATTTCCATGCTGACGATCTTTTTGCCGTGGCCGTTCTTAAATCGGTTTATCCCGAGGCGGAAATTATACGGACGAGAAATCCACAGTTGATAGGAGAAGGAGATATCGTTGTTGATGTGGGCGGTATCCACGATGACGCAACCATGCGTTTCGATCATCACCAAGTGGGTGGTGCGGGAGTCCGGGGAAACGGAATTCCATACGCTTCGTTTGGATTGGTCTGGAACATGTTCGGTGAACGTGTTGCTGGAGGAAAAGAAGAAGCAAGACTAATAGAAGAAGAACTTGTGATTCCTGTTGATGCAAAAGATAGCGGGATAAGTATTGTTACACCTCTTTTTGAAAATATTTTACCTTTCGATATCACCGACTTTCTTAAGTTATACGTTAATGATGAAGATAAAGATGAGGATCATCAGACGGCTATTTTCATTTCAACTTTGCCGATTGCAACAGATATTTTACAGCGCGTAATTCTCAAGGCTTCAAAAAATATAAAAGCTGCCCGAGAGATTGAGGAAATTTATTCAAATGCAGAAGATAAGAGACTTATTATTCTTGAAAAAGGCCTGCCATGGAAAAAAACCCTTGTCTTAAAACCCGAACCTTTATATGTTGTATTTCCCACATTTAATGGAGGATGGGGAATCCAAGCAGTACCGAAGAGTGTAATAGGGTTTGAGAATCGGAAGTCTTTTCCTGAAGCTTGGGCTGGTAAGATTGATGAAGAGCTTGAAAAAGTCACGGGAGTTCAGGGGGCAAAATTTTGCCACAACAGCTTGTTTTATGCAGTAGCAGAGAATAAAGAAGCCGCATTGAAACTTGCAGAAATCGCTTTAAACGCCTAAAGTACGGATATATGTTCATAGACGAGATCACACTTCACATGAAGGCTGGGAAAGGCGGAGACGGCGTTGTCCGTTGGCGGCACGAAAAAGGTATCGATATGGGAGGTCCAGCAGGAGGAAACGGAGGTAAGGGAGGAGACGTTGTTGCTGTCGGGGTACGAGATGTCGGTATTCTTCGCGCATACAGAGAAGTGAAAGTATTCGAAGCTGGAGACGGAGAAGACGGAATGAAATTCAGCTGGCAGGGTGGAGAAGGAAAAGATAAGGAAATTAAACTTCCAGTTGGATCTATCATCACCAACAAAGAAACCGGACACAGGTTTGAAATTCTCGAAGCAGAGCAGAGAATCAAGCTTCTTTCCGGAGGACGCGGCGGACTCGGCAACGAACACTTTAAATCCTCGACAAATGTTTCTCCAAAAGAATCTACCGAAGGCGCCGAAGGGGAAGAAGCAGACTTTTTAATTGAACTTGAACTGGTTGTTGATTTTGGTTTGATTGGACTTCCTAATGCGGGAAAATCCAGTTTGTTAAATGCACTTACTCGAGCTAAATCCAAAGTGGGGGCCTTTCCTTTTACCACCCTCGAACCTTCTCTTGGAGACTTGTATGGTTTGGTGCTCGGAGATATTCCTGGATTGATCGAAGGAGCTTCAGAAGGCAAGGGTCTTGGACATAAATTCCTTAGGCATGTAAAAAGAACAAAGGGATTGATTCATCTTATTTCCTCAGAAGAACCGGATCCTGTTGCTACATACAACACGGTGCGCAAAGAACTCGAGCTGTATAATAAAGATATCCTTGAGAAAGAGGAGATTATTCTTCTGACCAAAGTGGATATGATTGACGAAGAGGAAAAGAATAAAAAACTTGCTGCACTGAAACCTTTAGCTAAACATGTCTTCCCAATGTCTATCATTGACGATAATCTCATAAAAGAATTTACTGAATTCTTGACCCAACAGAAATAAACCAATGAGCGAATACAAGCCCACCATCGGACTCGAAATCCACACCGAACTTCTAACCAATACGAAGATGTTTTGTGATTCGAAGAATGATACGGATGAAACGAGACCGAATATAAACATTTGCCCTGTGTGTATGGCGTACCCGGGAACCCTGCCTGTCATCAACAAAGAGGCGGTCAGGCAGGTATTGCGGGTCGGTACAGCAGTCGGGGGAACAATTGCAGACTATACCGAATTCGATCGCAAGAACTATTTCTACCCAGACATTCCCAAGGGATACCAAATCAGCCAATACAAATTTCCCCTGGTATCCGGAGGAGAAATTGCAGGAGTTAAATTGACCCGCATTCATCTCGAAGAAGATACTGCCAAATCTTCCCATGAAGGAAATGTCTCTCTGGTGGACTATAACCGCGCAGGAGTTCCTCTCATGGAATTAGTCACCGAACCAGTTATTCACGATGCCGAAACCGCGGGAAATTTTGCCCGCGAACTCCAGTTGCTTCTCGTTACCTTGGGCGCAAGCCATGCAAACATGGAAAAAGGGGAAATGCGTGTCGAGGTAAACATATCAATATCAAGAGATGAGACCTTGGGAACCAAAGTCGAGGTGAAGAACATCAACTCCTTTAAAGCGGCGGAGAAGGCAATCAAATTTGAAATCGAGCGCCATACGGCGCTTTTGGAAGCGGGAGAAAAAATTATCCAGGAAACCCGAGGATGGGATGAGAAAAAAGAAATTACCTTCTCCCAGAGAGCAAAAGAAGATTCACATGATTACCGCTATTTCCCAGATCCGGATCTTCCAAAGTTATACATAAAAGAAATTCCCGAATTCTCTGAAGAGAATCTTAAAGCTTCGTTGCCAGAACTTCCTTGGGAAAAAAGAGAAAGACTGCAAAAAGAATTCGGTATCAAAGCTGAGGATGCGGAGATTTACGTTAGAGACGCCGAATGGGGAACATACTTTGAAGAGGTGGCCGGAGTGTTGGAAAATAAGGAATACAACCAACTGGCTTCGAACTACATCACCACAGATCTAAAGACACATATTCCAACAAAAGATTTTGCCGAACTTATTCGCATGGCCGGAGGAGGGGAGATTTCATCTCGTGGAGCAAAGAACATTTTAAAAATCCTGCAGGATGCTGGTGGTGAACCCCGAGCAATTGCAGAAAAGGAGGGATTATTCCAGAAGAGCGATACCGAAGAATTAAAAAAGATCGCACAGACGATTATCTCTGAAAACGAAAAAGCAGTTGGAGAATACAAAACAGGTAACCTTGCCTCCATTCAATTCCTTGTGGGACAGGGTATGAAAGCTTCAAAGGGAAGTGCCAATCCCGGAGCGCTCAAGGCAATCTTTGAAGAGCTGTTAAAGTAAGTTGATAATTTCAATATTTACTATATAGTGCGAGCGGTCACCTTCCGGAGTTGCTCATGGATCCACACCTCGAAGAACTTGCTCGATGGAATGAGTACGCAGTCGTGGTATTTCCGATTGAACACTTGCACAGAATCAATGCACCACCCGTTCTTGCCAACATTCTGAGGAATATCGGTTGCAAGACAATCGGAGATCTCTTCAGGATGAGCGAGGAGAAATTGTTCGGAGTTTCGAACATGGGACCGAGGGACTTTGTTCGAATCCTTCGGTTAACGAAGGCTCTTGGTTTCAGATTCGGAATGGAGTTCAGTATTGATTACGAGAAGCGCACGATGGAAATAGTACAGTGGGGAACTCTACCCGAGTCTCTCCACAAAAAACTTCTCGGCCGAGACTGGTAACCGCACTGCTGCGGTTTTTTTAATCCTGCAAATGCTTGATCGAAAGTTTTCGAATGCGTTTTTCAGCGTTTGATTTGCTCGTATTGGTTTCGATATCTTCAATAATCTTTACCAGTGCAGATCTTTTATATACCCGGTAGTTATTCATGGGGTGGCGGTTAGCGGGGAATTTACCGGATTTATCCCAATTGCGAAGAGTGAGAGGAGTAACTCCCAGTATTTCAGCCGCCTCTTTTATTGAAAAATAGATTTCGTCGGACATGAAGGTTTAGTAGGGTTATTGTAATACTTGATACTCGTCTATGCAACATCATATAAGTATTGTAAATAGTCTGAATTTGGGGTATAATACATGCGATGTCAGACAGCTGCTCCGGCTTGCCGGAGAGGAAAGTCCGAACATTCATTCTGTCGAGTCGCACATGTGCTTCGACAGAAATTTGTAGCAGGTAACGCCTGTCCGGGGTAACCCGCGAGGTGCGAACAGTGACGCCCGAGCCGAAATGCGGAGGATTCCTTCGGGAATAATTCTATCGAAAGATAGAAGTGCAACGGCTAAACCCTTACGTGAATGCAAGGCCGTGCTTAGACGAAAGTCTGAGAGTGCCGCTTGATCGAGCGAGTGATCGCCCGACTTAGATAAATGGCTGTCGTTCCGCAAGGAATACAGAATTCGGCTTATCGACATCCAAAACATCGCGCTTCGCGCGGTGTTTTGTTACACTGTGAATCACACAATGGTTCGAAGTATATTCAGATTTTTTTATAAGGAAACCACCGCTTTGCAAAAAGCAGCATACTTCTTAGGATTTTTTGCATTGCTCTCGCAGGTCATGGCATTTCTGCGAGACAGATTGCTCGCCCATGCTTTCGGCGCCGGTTCGGCCCTAGACGCATACTATGCCGCTTTCCGCATTCCAGATTTTTTGTTTGTGACGGTGGCTTCCATTGTTTCTCTTTCGGTCATCGTTCCTTTTATCATTGAAAAAGAGAAAGAGGGGAAAGAGGCAGTTCGAGAATTCATCGATAATATCTTTTCCTTCTTCTCTCTGTTAATTATTGTTGTTTCGGTCGTCGCTTTTTTCATCATTCCAAGCCTTTCGAGCGTGCTGTTCAAAGGATTCACCGGACCGGCATTGGACGAAGTGATTCTTCTTTCCAGGATATTTTTAATTTCTCCGATTGCGCTTGGATTCTCCAACTTATTCGGTTCTCTGACACAAGCCTATAACAGATTCTTGGTCTATGCATTTGCCCCTCTGCTTTATAATCTCGGAATTATTGCAGGTATTTTATTTTTAGCCCCTAAATACGGGGTAGTTGGAGTGGCGGTCGGTGTGGCGGTCGGTTCGATCCTGCACATGCTTATTCAGATTCCTTTTGTAGTACATATGGGATTGTTTCCCCGAATTCGTCCCCGGTTTGATTTTAATTCGATAAGAAAAGTCGCCACTCTTTCCTTTCCCCGCACCCTTTCTTTGTCTACAAACCATATTGCAACCATTTTCCTTATTTCCATTGCTTCGATGCTGCCGGTTGGATCCATCTCGGTTTATTCGTTTGCTTTGAACATCCAATCCGTTCCGCTTTCCATAATCGGGGTTTCGTATTCTTTGGCCGCATTCCCAACTCTTTCAAGATATTTTGCCAATAAAGACATGAAGGCGTTTGTTGGACAGATGGCGGATTCGCTCAGGCAAATTATTTTCTGGTCTTTGCCGGCCATGGCATTGTTTATCGTATTGCGCGCTCCCATTGTCCGAGTATTGCTTGGTACGGGAAGATTCAATTGGTCCGATACCCGTCTCACTGCCGCCGCACTTGCTTTGTTTTCCATCTCAGCACTTTCCCAGAGTCTTCTTCTTTTATTCACCCGTGCATTTTATTCAGCCGGACATACCCGAAAACCTTTTTTCATTAACCTCATCTCTGCCCTTGTATTGATTGTGGTGACATACGGATGCGTATACCTGTATAAAATGTTTCCGGAGTTCCAGTATTTCATCAACGCATTGTTAAAAGTGGAAGACGTGCCGAATACGATTGTTCTGATGCTTCCTCTCGGGTATTCAATCGGAACTATATTAAACGGAATCGTGCATTGGATTGGATTTGAGAAAGACTTCGGCAAGTTTCCCTCCCGCGTACTCCGCACCCTGTTTGAATCCGTTGCAGCTGCGGTGATCATGGGATTCGTAGCGCATATGTGGATTCTTATTCTTGGTCCGTTCATTGGGCAATCTTCTCTTGCGAGGGTATTTTTGGGAGGCTTTTTCGCCGGTATCCTAGGGATCATTTCCTGGGCATGTATCCTTTTCCTTCTCAAGTCTAAGGAACTTGAGGAATCCTGGGACACTATCCATTCAAAATTCTGGAAAACTGAAGCAATTAGAACAGATGCAGAGATTGCCTGAAGACGCTCCCAGGCTTTATTTTAGGCCTAAAATAGGCTAAAATCTGGCCCTAATGGACCATATCAGGAACTTCTCCATCATTGCCCATATAGACCACGGCAAGTCCACCCTAGCGGACAGAATGCTCGAAATAACGGGTACTATTGAAGCGCGCAAAATGAAGGACCAGGTGCTCGATTCAATGGAGCTCGAAAGGGAACGTGGTATCACCATTAAGATGCAGCCGGTGCGAATGCAGTATAAAAGCGAAGGGAAGGAATACATTTTGAATCTGATCGACACCCCAGGGCATATAGACTTTTCATACGAAGTTTCCCGTGCGCTCCTGGCGGTGGAAGGATCCATTCTTTTAGTGGACGCGACGCAAGGAGTGCAGGCGCAGACGCTCACCACTCTTGGCATGGCGCGCGAAGCGGGATTGGTCATCATTCCAGTCCTTTCAAAAATAGATTCTCCTCTTGCGCGCGTCGATGAGATTCGGGAAGAGATTGTGAAGTTGCTCGATGCCAAACCGGAAGATATTTTGTTGGTTTCCGGAAGAACGGGAGAAGGGGTGAAGGAATTATTGGATGAAGTTATAAAAAGAGTTCCTTCGCCTAAAGGCATGCGCACCGAAGAAGAAAGACAGAATGCTTCGAATACTTTTTCTTCTCTCGTCTTTGATTTCAAATATTCAAACCACCGCGGGGTGATTGTCTTCGTCCGTGCACTCCGAGGTTTTGCAAAAAAGGGGGACGAACTGTTGTTTAAGATTGCCAATAAAAAGTTTCAAGCATTAGAAGTTGGGGTGTTTATGCCAGAAGAAACACCAAAGGATATGCTTTCAGAAGGAGAGATCGGATATATTGTGACAGGAATTAAAGAACCGGGGGTTGTATCCGTTGGAGATACGGTGTCTTTGGCAACGGACACGTCTCCCGCTTTCCCCGGATACCAAAAAGCCAGACCGGTAGTCTGGGCATCCATTTATCCTGAAAGCCAAGATGATTTCACTCTGCTGAAACAATCTCTCTTGCGTCTTCGTCTTTCGGATTCAGCCTTTTCTTTTGAAGAAGAATCTTCCGGAGTATTGGGAAGAGGATTCCGCTGCGGATTCCTCGGCATGCTTCACCTTGAAATCATCACCGAACGTCTGAGACGGGAATTCGATCTTCCGCTCATTATTACTCTTCCTTCGATTACTTACACCATTACATATAAAACCGGAGAAACAGAAGTTGTTTATACTCCTTCGTTTTTCCCTGAAGACCACTTGGTGCAGTCTGTGCGGGAACCGTGGGTGAAAGCAACGATTATCACCCCTCCAGAGTACCTCAGTACCATTTTGAAGCTTCTGCACGAACACGAAGCAGAGGTGGGGGAAACAGACAACTTCGGAGACATGCGCACTTCCGTTTCTTTCCTTATGCCGCTTCGCGAATTGATGCGAGGTTTCTTTGATAAGTTAAAAAGCGTTACCTCGGGTTTTGCTTCCATTTCATATGACCTCGAAGGGGAGAGAGAAGCGGATGTCACCCGCCTGGATATTTTAGTTGCAGACGAAGCGGTACCGGCTTTTGCAAAAGTTATTTCAAAAAGACAGGTGGAAAATGAGGCGGAGATTTCCGTGGAGAAACTTTCGAAAGCATTACCCAGACAAATGTTCACCTTAAAGATTCAAGGTAAAGCGCTTGGACGCATTATTTCTTCGCGGACTCTTTCGGGAATGAAAAAAGATGTGACGCAGCATATGTACGGAGGGGATATTACGCGAAAAATGAAGCTCAGGGAAAAGCAGAAAAAGGGAAAGAAGAAGATGGCGGAACGGGGCAAGGGAAATGTTTCTATCCCCCAAGATGTGTTTTTGAAGATGATGCGATCTGACTAACGATACCTTGACTGATACCAATAAATTATGGTATTATATAGGTAGTAGAAAGTAGACGTTTACCTTCCGTGGGGAGATCCATGCGACGCTCTGCACATGAAGATAGGATGGCACTCTGGACTTCGATTGTAGCTATGACTTTCGTCATGGCACTCATAGGAGGAATGGCCATTGTCATTGCCGCCGGTTCTGGAAGCAATGAGGAAGAGCTGGCGCACGAGCAGGAATGCTCCATGGCGAGCCCGTCTGCTCCTGGGCTGAGTGACAACCGAAGTGATCGCCAGAAGGATTTCTACCGCTCGCACTGCGAGTAGGTGCCACCAAGGAAAAAGCCACCATCGTGTGGACCTTCCGAGGTGGCTTTTTCTATGTATCTTCCTACCTAAAGATAGGCATGTAGAGCACGACCATAGAGATGATCATAAGAACCGACAGGACGATGAAAAATCCTTGGAATTTCTTCTTGTGCTTTTTATCAAACATGTGGGTTATGGTAGCATAAGGAGGAAATTTTACAATTCCATGAGAGA
>JAQBQW010000009.1 GCA_028286805.1 Parcubacteria group bacterium
GTATTCCCTTTCAAATGGAGAGCCGTACATCGTAGATGGAAACGGCATTTGCTTTACCTTCAAAGGGGAGGAAATAAAATCCCCTCTTCGAGGAATCTTCAATCTATACAATCTTCTTGGAGCTGCCATGTGTGCAGATGCGTTCAATATTTCTCCACTTTGGATTAAAGATGGGATCGAAAAACTTTCTCTTATTAAAGGAAGGGTGGAGTTCGTAAAACTACCTGCAGATCACGAACTTGCTTCGTTCCAAGGATTCGACATCGTTATCGATTATGCACACACCGCCGGTTCATTAACCGAATTGTATAAAACATTTGAGAACCAGCGCATCATCGCCGTTCTTGGGAACACTGGAGGTGGCAGAGACAAGTGGAAAAGACCCGAGATGGCGAAAGTGGCAGATACCTTTGCAGATGAAATTATTTTAACCAACGAAGATCCGTATGACGAAGATCCGGATCAGATTATTAATGACATGCTTCCCGGATTCACCCTACATACTCCTCATGTCATCATGGATCGCCGGGCTGCAATTGCAGAAGCAATTAGGAGAGCAAAGATTGGAGATGCAGTACTCATTACCGGAAAAGGAACAGATCCTTGTATTATGCTCGCCAATAACAAACGAATGGAGTGGAGTGATTATGAAGTAGCGAAGGAAGAATTGGAAAAGATACTGAAAGAAAAGAGCGCCTCGGTGTAATCCGAGACGCTCAGGGGTGACAAAGGCCTGTCAGACACTCACTGCAGGAAGACATATCTCCGCAAACGCCGCTCCGCCGTTACACTTCTGACGGTAGAGCGCCCAATCGATCTGGGGGAGGAAATCCTCGGTGAGCAAACGCTCTGTGAGTTCAGGGCCGAGTTTGGAGATCATCCTTGCTTTTACTTCAGCAGGGAGTTTCTCCTCATTCCGATCCATGTCGTCGCGACGAGTACCATGCGAACGGATGTTGATCCGCGCGACCGTATCCCAACTCATCGAAGTAAGGTCGACCTCGATGTAGGGTCCGTTGGGGTGGTTGGTGCTCAGCACCCGCGACCAAGCTCTCCAATAGCTAGAATAATGGAACATGCACTCCTCCTGTAAGAGTCAGAATATGCTGAGGAATTACCGGTTGATATAATAGCATATTTAACTCACAAAGTCAATAATTATTTTATCGCTCTAGTGCTACCCTTTTTCTATGCCCGAACTGCCTGAAGTCCAAACCACCGTTAACGGATTAAACGCCACAGTTAAAGGACGCGTCATTACAGACGTCTGGACCGAATACAAGAGTGCGCACAAAATGCACAAAGGAAGCATCAAGGAACCGGCTTTCTTCAAAGAATTCAAAAAGAAAATTGTCGGAGAGAAAATATTAAAGGCTGAACGAAGAGCAAAAAATATTTTGATTCATCTTTCTGGTGACCACACCATTCTCATCCACATGAAGATGACCGGACATCTCATGTACGGAACATACGAATTTAACAAAAAATGGACTCCAACGGAGAAAGGTCCGCTGCAAGATCCATACAACAAACATATCCGTCTTTTGTTTACCCTCGATAACGGAAAGCATCTTGCCTTCGCAGACATGCGAAAGTTCGCAAAGGTTACCGTTATCAATACAAAAGAATTGAATTCCTCCCCTCACCTCTCGCACATTGGTCCAGAACCGTTGGATACAACATTTGAATACAAAAATTTCAAAGCCAGGCTTGAAACAAAACCTCGAGGAAAAATTAAAACTGTTCTAATGGACCAATCTGTTATTGCAGGCATCGGAAACATCTATTCAGATGAAATGCTCTGGCTTTCAAATGTGCACCCCCTCTCAACCGTTTCAAAGATTCCGGAAATAAACATGAAACAGATGTTTAAGGGCATGAAAGAAGTATTGAACAAAGGGATAGACTTCGGGGGAGACTCTACTTCGGACTATCGGAATATAAAAGGCGAAAGAGGAAAATTCCAATCTGCGCACAATGCATACCGCTTAACCAAATCGAAATGCAAGAAACGAGGATGCCCAGGCATTATTCACCGTATCGTGGTCGGCGGACGCTCTGCACATTTCTGCCCCGTACACCAAACGCTATTTAAGTAACTCAAATACGGCAATCCCTGTTGCCACGGAAACATTCAACGATTCTTTCTCCCCTTTCATTTCTATCTCAAGGATTCCATCGCATTTTTCGAGAGCTTCGGTATTTACTCCTTCCACTTCGTTTCCGAGAATCAAGGCAAACATTTCCGGAGACTTAAAATCTTTCAGATCTTTTGAATTTTCGTGCTGTTCCAAAGCAAGTATTTTAAAATTCTGGCTTTTCAGTTCCTTGATGACCGGAAGGATTTCTGCAGCATATTCCCATTCGATGCTTTCTTCTGCGCCCAAAGCTACTTTGGCAAAGTCTGGTCTTTTTCTTCCAAATCTGTCGAGGGGTGCTGGGGTGGTACCGATAAGGTATATCTTTGAAACTCCGAGACAATCTGCGGTACGGAAAATAGACCCGGTGTTTTCCACTGATCTAATGTTATCGAGGATAAGGACGGCTGTTTTCATACATGATAGAATACACGCATGCTCAATCCATTTCCATCCCTTCTCGCTTATTCGATGCTTGCACCCTTTATCCTTCGCCTGGTATTGGCCTTTATCGTTATAGACCTCGGTATTCTTAAATTTAATAAGGAAAAACATCGCTGGAACCAGACGTTGGCTGCATTACATTTAAATCCCGCAAATCTGGTTCGCCAGATTCTTGGAGGAGTTGAAGTTATCGGAGGGTTAATGCTCGTTTTCGGTGTCTATACACAAATTGCTGCGTTGGCCTTTGTTATCCTATTCGGAGCGGAATTTTATATCGAATGGAAAGACAAATCTATTTTGAAACGAGACTTAGTGTTTTATCTCTTAGTGATGGTGATCTCCCTTTCAATTCTTCTCACCGGTGCCGGAGCGTTTGCTTTCGATATCCCTCTTTAGAATCTTCTAACTGAAGTCCTCTTTATAGATTTTTATTAGTGTGTGAAGTACGCTCACCGTTAATGGACCAATAATCACTCCTGAGGGACCAAGAAGAGAGACTCCTCCTAATACGGAAAAGAGCATAAGGATTGCAGGAAGTTCAATTCGTTTTCCAACGAGTACCGGACTGAGGAAGTTATCAATGGTCCCGACCAAAAGAGCTGCCCATGCGAGCAATCCCACCCCTTCTGCGGTATGGCCCGTGGCTAAGAGATACAAGATTGAAGGAACTGATACGAGAGCCGTACCAATCGAAGGGATCATCGAAGCAATGCCGGCAAGAAGTCCAAGGAGTGCCGCATTCGGAACACCAAACAAATGCAGGCCAACTCCGAGCAAGAGTCCCTGGACGAGAGCAACAAAGACGAACCCGAGCATGACCCCATTAACAGATTTCCCGAGCATGGTGAAAATACGTTCATCATGAACGTCAGACAAGGGAGAGAGCTGGATAATGTATTTTTTCCAGCTGGCTCCGTCTTTCAAGAAATAAAAGAGCGAGAGAAGCATCAGCACGAATGCGAATAGTGATTGAAGCGTGGAAGCGAATATGACCGAAGCGGCACCCGCCACGAACGATACGATGTCCCCCACTTTGTTGCCAAAGTTAAGCGGAGGAATCTGGGGAAAAGCCGCTTCGACGCGCGCGTTGAACGAATCGATGTACGTGCTTTGAATACCCGTCTCGAGAACATGTTTGTATACGGTGCTTGCTTCAGAGAATATTCGGGCCCCTATGAATGTCAGGGGAATACCGATAATCAACACAAACAAAATAATGGTCAGGAGAGATGAAAGCCAAGAAGTCCTGCCGGTTATCTTTTCATTGAACCAGGTATAGATAGGCTGAAGAACAACTGCAAACGAGGCGCTGATAAAAATAATGGGTAAATATTTAAAGAAGAACGCGAGAACGGTGAGTGAAACGGCTGCAAGAAGAATATAGAAGAACGTTCGGTCTCCAGTTTTAGTTTGCATGGAGACAGTATAACAGAAAACTTTTTATGAAATTTAAGAAACTATGGACCTTGATTAATAATGAAAATCGTGGTATTACCATGTAGGATTTTCGAATCTATCGCTTCGTACATTCACAACTACACATAAAGGAAGGTATCAGATGTATGATCCATTTGCAGAATTTAAGAAAAATGTTCTCTCGAATGGACTCGAGGTTCATTCCGTATTCTGGGATCGTCCATGGATCAGAGTTGAAATTGTCGTTCATAGCGGTGCACGGGAAGATCCCGTAGCAATGCCAGGACTCGCCCACTTCGTGGAGCATGCCGTCAGGAAGAACATCCCCAACCGGGAATTCAACAAGGCAAATGAATTTTTCGAAGCCTGCGGCGGCGAAACTGGGTTTGGTACTACCAATTATCTTTCGACACAATACGGGTTTGCTATTCCAGCAAATCCAGCCATATTCCGTGAAGCTCTCTCAATTTTTGGTTCGATGCTCCTCGGAGCTCGACTCGGAAAAGATGTGGAGCGTGAGCGAATGGTAATCCACAGAGAATTCAATACACGGTACAGCCATCTCGAAAAGCTGGAATGGGACATGGGAATTCGCAAGGCCTTGTTCAAAGGACATCGACTCGAGACATACAACAGACCGCTCGGTCGGCCCGAAGGTTTTCTTTCGACAACCCAAGATGATCTTCAGCGTTTCTACGACACACACTATGTGCCCGCGAACATCAGCGTGGTGATCGTGGGAGGTGTTCAAACTGAAGAAATGCTCGCCGAACTCGAGAAAAGTCCGTTCGGGATACAGAAGAGTGGCGTGAGAAATCCAATTTCACAACCATTCAAAAAGGTTCCGGTCGTTCTTGAACATTCGAAGGTTGTGAAGTTGTCTGAACACTCCAACTTCACCGTTGATCAGACGGAATATAAAGCAACCTGGGCTTTCCCGGCTGATTTTCCTCGACAAGCACGCAGAGTGTTTAACCAGATGTTGGATAATATACTGTGGGAGGAAGTTCGAGAAAAAAGAGGTCTCGCCTACAGTATCAATACCGCTTCCTCAGACTTTCAGGATATACTGGAATACGAGATCGTCGGACAAATCGTTCCCACTGCCACATCCTATATCGATGAGCTCGTTCGAAAGTGTATTCGGATGGTTCCATCGAGACGCGATTTGTTTGTACGAAAACTCCGGTCAACTATCCAGAGATGTTCTATGCTCGATCTTTCTGGATCAGATCTGGCTGATAATGCGGCAGACGATTTACTCAGGCATCACCGAATCATTTCAATGCTGGAAGTGCGGGATGCCCTAGAGAAAGTCACACATGAGCAGATAGAGGAAGCTGCAACGTTTCTCAGTTCTGATCGGCAATACACCTTTATCCTTTCTCCCTGAAATACAGACTGTTGGACCTAAAGTTCAATGGTCTTTTTAGTTGTGCGCCCGGTAGGAATCGAACCTACGACCATCTCCTTAAAAGGGAGCTGCTCTACCGACTGAGCTACGGGCGCAATGGAGGAAAATATACCCCATTCTGGGGAATTTGTCGAAACATTACCATACTATTCTGCTATACTATTTTCATGCAATACAAACCAACATGGCATGAGAAGCACCTCGCTTCATCTACCTGGAGCCAGCGATTAGCAGACAAGATATCCAAGGTCATGGGATCTTGGGCATACATCACTCTCCAAACCGTTTTTGTTATCTTGTGGGTTGGCCTCAATATTCTTGGATATCTTCATCACTGGGATGCATATCCGTTTATTTTGTTGAACCTCATCTTCTCTCTCCAAGCAACATATGCTGCTCCTATTATTATGATGGCCCAGAACCGTGCGAGTGAACGTGATCGAGCCCAAGCAAATGACGACTACGAAACAAACCTTCAAGCCAAACAAGAAATTGAAGCTTTGCAGACACACCTTTCGAGACTCGAGGTGGAGAAATTGAATAGGATTATTGAACTTTTAGAAAAGAGATAGGAAGATTGACTCCTTTCTATATCCTTGTATTGTTGTAAATAGATCCGCCCTATCATCCTCAAACCCTCCTGGAGGGCATAATGGTACCCGTCATCCTTACAATCTGCTTGGATATCTTCGAAGAATTTTCCGGTACCAGAAACGACGATCCTGAACTTCTAGATGTTCTCCGTCAGCAGGAGCCATTCGTGGAAAAAAACACAAACTTTCAGGAGGTGCAGATGTGGAAAACACATCTTCTCCCTGCCCTGCTTCCTGCATCCACGATTTTCCGGGTTGTCACCGCATGCATGGTACCAAACGGAATCGAACCGATACATCGAGGAAAACGTCCGGCTGATTTCCAGATCGAGGATGTCGGGGAATACTACGAGTTTACCGGATACACGGTCATCAGACTCGTTCGTAACGAATCCAGTACGGATGATCCTGTTCTTCCTTCGGACTTCGGACCAGAGTGGAATCGCGGCTGGTATTGGCACGGCAACAACCCGCACTGGCAGACTCTTCCGTCCAGCAAAGCACGGACTGAAGGCGAAGGTTAGATCCGAACATCTCGGGTCTTTTTTATAACCTCAAAAGCAGCTTTTCAATCAGCGTTTCAATCTCTCCCTTCCCTCTTCGCGCTTCGTGATATCCCGCCACAAGATCCGCAGACATTTGTTCCAACTCTCCGGGTTTAAAATTTCTCAAAGATCCCTTGGCTTTTTTAAACGGATACTCTTTCATATCCGCTTCTTCTGCAGTTGCAGTCCTGCTTGCGAGCAATAACGTTTTAAAGAGCCACACCACTTTAAAAAAGATTTCTTCTGCCGCCATGTCGGATGCTAAGGCTTTTTGATACAGCACCCAGGCATCTTTTTTATTTCGCGCTGCGATGGTGTCTGTAAAAGCAAAAATATTAAAAGGATTTCCAGCTATTGCAGCCGAAACAGTTTCTTCTTCCTCTACTTGAGGAACTTCTTCTCCGAATAGATTTGTATCGTAGTCTGTCATTTCATTACTCCCCAGCTTTTACCGATAGCACCCTCTGCAATAATAGGCACGCCTAAAGTTTGGTCTTCGGGAATCACTTCCTCCATGATTCTCTTGAATTCTATCAATGCCTCGTCTGCCAATCCGTCTTTCAATTCGTACACGATTTCATCATGGACGTTTAATACGGGAACGACATCTTTTTCCCAACCTTTCTCTTTGATGAAATCATCGATGCGGATCATGGACAGCTTCACAATATCCGCTTCGGTTCCCTGAATTGGAGCGTTGATGGCCATGCGTTCTGCGGATGCGCGGATAAACGGCAATGGAGATTTGAATCCGGAGAAATATCTTTTTCTGCCGAACATTGTTTCCGTGTATCCCTTTCTTTCCGCATCTGCTTTTACCTGGTCCAAATACGCGGCAAGTTCAGAGAAGGTTTCAAAGTAGTTGTTGTAAAACTCCTGGGCTTCGGCGCGATCTGTTCCGAGATTTGTTTTCAAAGCGTTCACTCCCATGCCAAACAATACGCCGAAGTTAATGACTTTGGCTTTTCGCCTCATTTCTTTGTCTACCTCTTTTGGATCCACCTTAAAGACTCTCGAGGCAACTCCTGTGTGTACATCTTCCCCTCTCTTAAAGATATCTATTAACTTTTTATCTTTGGAAAGAATGGCCGCAATGCGAAGTTCAATTTGAGAATAATCCAAAGAGAGGAGGCAGTATCCTTTTTCAGCAATAAACGCGTGGCGAATGGCTTGGCCGAGTGAAGATTTAATTGGAATGTTCTGAAGATTGGGATCGATCGAAGCCATACGTCCGGTGGTGGTACCGGCTTGTTGAAAAGTGGAGTGGAGTCTTGAATTCGCATCCAGCTGTTTTGGAATGGAATCGATATAGGTCGAGAGAAGCTTGGCTAATTCTCTATATTCCATGATGCATTGAATAATCGGATGCTTATCCTTCAGCTTTTCTAGTTCGGATTCTTTGGTGGAGAATCCCCCAGTGGCAGTTTTCTTCTGTCTCTTTTCTCCAAGGTTTAATTTAATAAAGAGGATATCTCCCAATTGTTTTGGAGAATTAATATTAAATTCTTCCCCTGCATGCTGCCAGATTTCCTTTTCAAGACGGGAAAGTTCTTTGTGGTAATTAACGGATAGTCTTTCGAGTTCCTTTGCGTCTATCTTTACCCCGTGTGCATTCATGCGGTCCACCACAGGTTTCAAAGGAAGTTCTATATCCTCGTATACGCTTCGTACTCCCCGTTTATCGAGTTCTATTTCCAATACTTTCTTGGCTTCGATCGGATCCTCTGTTTTGGTGAAGGCGAAGACGTCATCCATGGTTGGATCCGCTATGTTTGAATCGATCACCCAGAGCATGAGGCACATATCCCTTTCCTCTTCAGACATCGGAACGATTTCTTTTTTCTCTGCCTTCACTTTCTTTTCTTTCGGTTCTTTTATGCCTGCTGCCTTATTATCTTCGTTTCGCAAAAGAATTTTAATTCTTTCCCCCATGGTTCTGAATTCGAGAGTTTTGAATAAACTTATTAACGTATCCTGATTCAAACATGTTCTCCAAGGATCCGGGAGTTTGAAATCTATTGGTGCGTCTCTGCGGATGGTGGCGAGGGTTTTGGAGAATAGGGCTTCTTCTTCGTTATCCAAGAGAAGGTCCCGGATTCTTTCGGTGATGCCAGCCTTCTTGTATTCGCCTTCTTTCTTTAGCGCTTTGTATATCTGCTGAATGGTTCCAAAGGTTAAGATGAGAGACGTGGCTGTTTTTTCTCCGATGCCTTTGACGCCGATAATATTATCCGACGGATCTCCTCTTAAACCTTTAAAATCCGGAAGAAGTTCCGGACCAAATCCAAAGCGGGATACTACCGCTTTTTCATCATACAAAATCGTATCGTTAATTCCCTTCTTCAAGGTGTATACCTGGACTTTTTTTTCGTCCACAAGCTGGAGCGTATCCATATCCCCGGATGCGATGACAATCTCGAGATCTTTATTCTTTTTTTCGAGTTCAACCATGGTGCCGAGAATATCATCTGCTTCGAATCCCGGTTCGGAATAAATTGGAACGCCCCAAGCGGTGAACAATTCTTTAGATCGTTCGAGTTGGATTTCAAGATTCTCGTCTAACTTCTTTCTGGTTCCCTTGTATTCTTCGTATACCAAATGTCTGTGAGTCTTTTGAGGGAGATCGAAACAAGCAACGATATATGTTGGATTCAGTTCCTCGATAATTTTAATAAGCATGGTAGCCACACCGAACAATGCTCCTGTTGGTTCACCCGAAGAGGTGGCGAAATCCGGAAGGGCGTGATACGCACGATGAATGATGGCGTGCGCGTCCAAGAGAACCAGTCTTTGTTTGTTCGTTTTAGCTTTCATAGATGGTGATGTTTCGTGTCTCGGGATCTACAAATTCAAAACTTATTTTCTTGCTGTATCCAGGCATGATTCCTTTCACCCGTTCCGGCCATTCGATAAGTATAAGGTTGGTTGGATCTGAAATGATCTCTTGCCAACCAAGGGTAAGGAGTTCGGATTCTTTATCCAAACGATATGCGTCTATGTGTATTAAATGCTTGAATCCTTTGTATTCGATTGGATAGATCTTTTCAATAACAAAGGTTGGGCTCTGCATAGTATCTGTGACTCCAAGCGTTTCTCCAACCGCTTGGGAAAAAGCTGTTTTTCCAGCTCCAAGGTCTCCATGCAGGGCCCAGATTGTTGCAGTTTCTCCTCTTTCAAGAGTTCGAACAAGCTCTTCGGCTATTTCTTTTGTCTCTTCGAGGGAATGGGAGATGCGTTGCATAAAGGGTATTTTAGCAGATTTTGGTATGAAAAAGGCGGAAAGGATTTTGTCCCTTCCGCCTGGTGATCACTTCCCTTGGCATCCACCATTTGGATCAGTAGTAGTGAGGTAAGTGATAACCCACTCGTCGTATCGCGGACCGGTCGGCGAACCATTCCCCTTCGACACCCAGTAACTTACACTGGCGCTACCGAGCGGAGTATTGTTCGAGATTCGGTATCCGTCTGCTTCGAGGGTTACATTCCCCGAGCCAAAACGATCGAGTTCGATGTGTACTTTCTCGCCGTAAGCTAGGCGCGAAGCGAGCACATCGCCATTTCCGTCGACGATACGCATCCAGGAACCAATACACTGATTGGACACGTTGACTTGCTGCGGTGCCTCGCATGCGCCCGCTGCAAACAGAAGAATGAAAAGAATCTTACGCATAGAAACCTCCAAAGTGAGCGCGTGGGTGACTTTTAACATTATGTCACAATATTTATATTAATCAAGTCCTTTGTTTTTAGCCATATATATACGTATAGAGTAGAATATACGCATGATTCAATTCGATGAAGATCGTTCAGATGCAAATTTAAAGATGCTTCGCGAACGCGAAGAAGAAGAACTTGCTTCCACCCTCTCGAGCAAGTACGGCGTACCGTATATCGATCTCTCCGCTCATCCAATAAACATAGACGCTCTTCGCGTCATCAAAGAAGCGGATGCCCGGGCTGCTGAAGTTGCGGTTTTTAATATTACCGATAAAAATCTGGATGTTGCCGTTCTCTCCCCCACCAGTACCAAAGTAACTGAAGTGGTAAACGGCTTTAAAGACAGAGGCTACCTGCCCGAAGTCTTCATCGCTTCGCACGCAAGCCTCAATAAAGTCTGGGACAGGTATAAAGATCTTTCGTATTCTTCCGAAACGAAATCCGGTGCCCTCGATATTTCAAACGAAGAAGTGGCCGAGATGTCTCTCAAGGTAACCACCCTGGCAGATCTGAAAGCTCAGATCGAAGAAGTGCTGAGCATGAAGAAAGCATACCGAATTTCAAAAATACTGGAAATCATTTTGGCCGGCGCCATCGCTCTCAAAGCTTCGGATGTTCACCTCGAACCCGCTGATACGGATGTCCGCATTCGTTACAGATTGGACGGCGTGTTAACCGACGTTCTCCATTTTGATAAAGAAACATTCGAACTGCTGCTTTCCCGCGTGAAACTCATTTCAAATCTGAAATTAAACATTAAAGGAAAGGCTCAGGATGGCCGTTTCTCTATTCGTCTTGCGGATCAGGAGATTGAAGTTCGTACCTCGCTCTTGCCGGGACCGAATGACGAATCGGTCGTGCTTCGAGTCCTTACTCCGGAATCCATCTCGGCTCCTCTCGAAAGTTTGGGTATTCACCCCCGATTGCTTTCTATCTTGCTGAAAGAAATTGCAAAACCAAACGGATTGATCCTCACCACTGGTCCCACAGGTTCGGGAAAAACCACCACCCTGTACGCATTCTTGAAAAAGATCTACACCCCGGATATTAAAGTGATCACCATCGAAAATCCGATCGAATACCATCTTAGTGGAATCGTGCAGACCCAGACGGATCAAGATGGAGATTATTCTTTTGCCGAAGGACTCCGAAGCGCGCTCAGGCAAGACCCGGATGTCATCATGGTGGGAGAAATCCGAGACAACGAAACTGCGGAGGTTGCGGTGAACGCCGCCCTTACCGGACACCTTGTGCTTTCCACCCTTCACACAAACAATGCAGCGGGTTCGTTCCCTCGTCTTTTGGATCTCGGGGTAAACCCGAAAGTTATTTCTTCAGCATTGAATGTTTCGATCGCCCAGCGCCTCGTTCGCGTATTGTGTCCAATCTGCAGAAAAGAAGTTCCTCTTTCGGCCGAACAGAAAGCGCTGGTGGATAAAGCGCTGGCAAAAGTAACGGACCAAACATATCTCGAAGGCGTGCAGCGTGAACACATGTTTGAACCTGTTGGCTGCGACAAATGCCATGACGGTTTCAAAGGACGCATCGGAGTATTCGAAGCAATTCTTGTTGATGAACATATCGAACAGGCGGTCATTAATAACCCTTCAGAACGAGATATCAATACCGCATCTCGTACGCAGAATCTTTTGAAACTCGAGGAAGATGGAATTTTAAAAGTTCTCAATGGTACCACTTCTCTTTCGGAACTGTCTCGTGTCTTGGATCTTTCGGCGATTGAATAAAATTACAATCCCGTTCTTGAACCTTGTGTCTGACCGATAATCCCCCTGACAACTTCCACAATCTCTTTGGCTTTAGCAATTGGTTGTCCAGGAAGAACAATGCTTCCCATTCCACCGGCCGTAGCATTTTGGATAATGACAGACCCAATTCCAAAAAGTCTTGCCACAACTCCCTGATTCAACACAACGTCTTGAATAGTGTGATACGGAACGTGTTTTTCTGTACTGCCAATCACTTTGCTTCTTATAACGATCATATCTTTTTCAAAAGAGAAGAAATAATTCTTCATCCACACGAGTTCGTATGAAATCAATAATACATAAACGATCACAAACCAAAACAAGAATGCCGCTAAACTACTTGCATGCAAAAAAACAGCCATAAACACAGTTGCGACAAGCGCATACAGGAGTGACGAAATAAAAACAGAAAAACGAAACATTGGATCGAATGGGTACATGCTCGAAGAGATTTCCCGAGAAAGATGTACGGAAGGTGTTACTGGGCTGCTGGGCATAGATTCAGTTTGAACATGCGCTGAGGATGTTGGACCATTAGTTATTTTTCCAAGCAGTGTGTTTTTGATTCTTTCCGCAACATCTTTATTTACTCCATCGATATGGGCTTCGATGCCGGACATAAATGTAGCGCTCGCAATATGTACGTCATAGATACCGAGAATTCGATCTAAGATATCCTGATCCACATATACGTCTTGAATCTTTCCATATTGCACATGAATTTCTGTGGGAGCAAACACCCCTTTCTTAATGGTAATAAACTGCTCCCCTGCGTCGTAATAGTATCTTTTTATATACGCTCGGATATACAAAGCGTAGCCGATGACAATAAGAAGATAAAAGCCGACCGCATCAATAATAAATTTTCCGAGACTACTCCATTCTAATTGATGCGTTGCTCCATTGCTTGTTAGCGACCAAAACAAGGTGGTTCCAAATATTGAAGCTACAAAAGTAAGGAACAGGGCTCGAAACAATACTGGAATAAATTTTTTAGTAAACTTCTTTGAACTGAGTGGATTCTGTTGCTGAAAAACTGATGAAGATTCCATATATATGCTTAAATTGTTAGTGATCTAGTTATAGCATAAGAAACACATTTGCATACCTGTAAAAGGAGTGTCCTACGAAAAAGAGCCCTTGTTCAGGGCTCTTTTTTCATGGATAATGAAGGGGAGATCAAGCCTCCAAGGCATAAATCTCCAAGCAACACTTTTAACGGGAGGCTAAAAGTTAAACGAGACTTTCTAGGATAGCCACAGCATGCACGACGCAAACCAAAACGTCCTCAAAGAAACGCTATAAGTGCCTTGCGGCGGTTGTTGCTTAGAGATTTATGATTTGGAGAACGTTTTGGATAAAAAATGCCCCGGGTGGGGAGGTTCCTATCACTGCTAATACCTTAGCATACAATACTTTTTATGTCAAGTGATTTTAATGAAGAAAAGAAGGAGGGCTTTGATGCTGCCCTGTCTGATTCAGAGCTTCGTCCTTCACGTTGGGAAGATTATATCGGCCAGGAGTCTATAAAAAATAACCTGGACATCCTTTTACGCGCTGCGACCGAACGAGGGACACATCCAGAACATATTTTGTTCTACGGTCCACCAGGATTGGGCAAGACCACCCTCGCCCACCTCATTGCAAAGACAAGCGGCAGACAAATGAAGATTACCTCGGGCCCTGCCATTGAAAAAGTGGGAGACCTTGCTTCCATCCTGACCAATCTTTCCCCAGGAGACATTTTGTTTATCGATGAAATCCACCGTTTAAACAAAACTATTGAAGAAGTGCTATATCCAGCAATGGAATCCGGCATGCTTGATATTATTATCGGCAAAGGTCCGAGCGCACGAACCATTCAGTTAGAACTTCCCCCTTTCACCCTCCTCGCTGCCACCACCCGTGTAGCCATGATCTCCTCCCCTCTCCGTTCGCGTTTCTCCGGCGGCGTATATCGCTTGGAATTTTATTCGGACGAAGAAATTCAGAAGATTGTAAACAGATCTGCAAAGATTCTGGGAATGAAAACGGACGGCAGTGCCGAACGAGAGATTTCTAAACGTGCACGTTCAACTCCCAGAACTGCGAACTACTTTTTGAAGCGCGCCAGAGACTACGCCCAGGTGCACAAGAAAGAATTGAATGAAGAAGTGGTGATAGAAGCACTGAAGATGCTCGGTATAGATAATGAAGGTCTTTCTCCTTCGGACAGAAAGATACTGGAGGTAATGGCGGAAAAGTTTAACGGAGGTCCGGTTGGACTGGGAACCATTGCCGCGGCCCTTTCAGAAGAAGAAGCAACTATTGAAGAATTTAATGAGCCATACTTAATACAAAAAGGATTTATTGAACGCACTCCACGAGGAAGATGCTTAACACAGAAAGCGTATGAGCATCTGGGAATTGCTGTTCCGAAGAATTTGCAGGATAGGTTGTTATAAAAAAGACCGGCCGAGATACGGACGATCGGTGATCTACACAAGACGCCAGCGTTTGGTGATGTAGGAAAACGCACCCAAGCTGATCCCCAGGATCACAAATCCGGTCATCAGAATGAACAGTGGAGAATCGTTGGGGTACCGATTCCTCAACCCACAAAGAGCGAGAAACCCCTCGATGACACTGTAAACGCCGATGAGTGCTGTGATAGCCACAAACATCATACTCACAAACCCTACTGAAAAACGCACATTCTTTTTCGGCTTCGCCATGACACATCCTCCTCTGGGGGTGGTACAACCAAAACAACGATACATAATTAATGGTGTATTGTCTATACTGCTCGACTGTTACTTTCTTAAACTGTAAAATACCCTCATGTCCGGACACAACAAATGGTCTAAAATCAAAAGACAGAAAGGCGCCACAGACGCCGCTAAGTCTAAGGTCTTTTCCAAGATGGCTCTTTTGATTTCCACCGCATCCAGAGATGCCAAAGGAGATGTTACTTCTCCTTCTCTCCGCGCTGCCATCGAAAAAGCACGCGAATTCAATATGCCCGCAGACAACATCGAACGCGCTGTTAAAAAAGGTGCGGGAGAAACTGGAGCTGCCATGGAAGCTATCACATACGAATCATACGGCCCCGGCGGAACCGCTCTTATGATCAACGCCCTGACAGGCAGCAGGAACAAAGCTGCGCAAGAAGTAAAATTTATTTTATCCAAGCACGGTTTCGAACTCGCAGCGCAAGGATCTGCCGCGTGGGCATTTACCAGAAACACCACTGATAATTCTTGGGAACCAACCATGACTGTCCCCCTTTCGGACGAAGATTCCGAGGCTCTCATGAAAATGATCGAAGAACTCGAAGACAATGACGAAGTTCAAGACGTATACACCAATGCAGAATAATTCCCGAGTACTGGGAATCGATCCAGGATTCGATCGGGTTGGAGTGGCAGTTATGGAAGGATCTTCTTCAAAACAAACTCTGCTGTTTTCCGAATGTATTCAAACATCGGCAAAAGATCTGCACGAAAAAAGATTGGAAACTGTTGGGAAACGAATCAGAGAGGTTATCAAAGAATGGGAACCGACTTCTCTCAGCATCGAAAAACTTTTCTTTGGACAAAACACCACGAGCGCCATCAAAGTGGCCGAGGCGAGAGGTGTCATTCTGTACGAAGCCGCATGTGCCGGGCTCGAAGTACACGAATACACTCCGCAGGAAATAAAAATTGCCGTGACCGGATACGGCAAGGCAGCCAAGAACGAAGTGGAAACCATGACCCTCCGTTTGCTCAATCTAAAAACCAAGCCGAAGCATGACGACGAGGTAGACGCCATCGCAGTTGGGGTCACTCACCTCGCCTCCTCGACATACAAAAAGAAGATATCCCCATAAAGACCGTTTGCAAAAGAAAAGGGCATCTGTTACAACTATGAAATCAAAAAACGCCGGCCCTTTTATTACAGGCATTTTTTGAATAAATAATCCCACAAAACATGCCAGACGATGACGATCAAAAACCTATAGCGGACGACCTCTTGGACCCAGATGCGGAACTCGACGGCGGAGTCCTTAGTGCGGACCACATGATCGAGAAGGAGCTCGCAGGAACAACTTCAACCAAATTGAACCTCGACGAGGTAGACGACAGCGATGTTGTCGATATCGATGACGAAGAGGAGGAGACTCCTGATTCAGACGACGATATGTAATTAAACAAAAACCCCGGAATTCCGGGGTTTTTGTTTAAAGTATTTCGATTTTAATAAATCTGCGTTTACCGACCTTGAGAGTAATCGGATCCTCGATAGAGATATCGATAGAATCTATCTTTTCATCCGTTTCCGCATTCTTCACCGCTCCCTCTTCAACCAGTCTGCGGAGTTCTGTTTTTGATTCAACGGTCCCCTGTTCCAAAAGAATGCCTGAAAGCGCAGAGCCTCGTGCAACACTCACCGTTTCAATATCTTCAGGAATTCCTCTCTTGGAAAAAGTTTCAATGAAATTCTTTTCCGCCGCTTCCGCCGCTTCTTCTCCATGGTACATTCGCACAATCTCACGCGCTAATTTCATCTTGGCATCTTTCGGATGAAGGGCTCCGGATTCAAGATTGTTTGAAATTTCTTTCACTTCTTCGATTGGCAGTCTGGTGCAGAGTTCAAAGTATGTGAGAACCTGGGAATCGAGCATGCTCATGACCTTTCCATACATATCTGAGGGTTCCGCATTCAAGGTAATGGTATTGCCCCAGCTCGAACTCATCTTTCTTCCGTCCAATCCTTCGATAAGCGGAGACATGATAATTCCCTGCGGTTCCTGTCCGTATTTTTCTTGGAGAGCCCGGCCAGCCAATAGATTGAATCGTTGATCCGTTCCCCCGAGTTCGACATCTGCCTTGATCGCAACGCTGTCATATCCTTGCATGAGTGGGTATAAGACTTCGCGGAGCGAGACACGTTTACCCGCTTCTAATCTTTTGGCAATATTTTCACGAGCGATAAAATCCGCAACGGAGAAACGGTCTGCTTGTTCTCCCAATTCTCTGTACGTAAGAGATTCGAGCCATTCGCTGTTTTTATGAAGTTCGGCTTTAGAGAGATCGATGATCTTCCCCACCTGTTCAAAATACGTTTTCTGGTTTTCTTCGATTATTTCTTTGGTGAGCATTGGGCGTTCTGAATCTTTGTCTGAGGTATCTCCGATGAGACCGGTGAAATCTCCGACGATAAGAACGGCGATATGTCCGAGTTTTTGAAAGTCCCTCAATTTAAGAAGAGTGACCGCGCGTCCAATATGCAGATCGGGTGAGGTGGGATCTATACCGAGTTTAATGCGAAGAGGTTTGCCTGAAAGAAGTTTTTCTTCCAGTTTTTCTTTGCCGATGATCTCCGCTACACCGCGAGTCATGACTTCCTTTAGGTCTGTTTCCATGAGACTAATCTACCACGGTCTCCGTGTTCCTGAAAGTAAGAGGCATACACTGCGTCGTATACATGAACAGTGTGTTAAAATAACCCCGTGAAAGAACGCCGCAAGGATAATAGGCTTAGAAACAAGCTATTTATAGTCCTCACAATCCTCCTCGTCCTGACGGGAGGCGTTTTCCTATGGATCGCTTCGTTTAGAATTCCGGATCTTTCAGACCTCTCCGAACGCAAGGTTCTCCAATCCACCAAGATCTATGACAGAACCGGCAATGTCCTTCTCTATGACATGGCTCAGAATGTCCGAAGAACGATCATTCCTTTTGACCAAATATCTCCGAATGTTAAGAAAGCTACGCTTGCTATCGAAGACCACGACTTTTATACCCATGGAGGTATAAACATCACCTCTCTCGTTCGTGCAGTGCTTGTGGACCTGACCACCTTCTCTTTTAACCAAGGAGGTTCAACCATCACCCAGCAAGTGGTGAAAAACACAATCCTCACCGGAGACAAAACTCCGACCAGAAAATTAAAAGAAATGCTTCTCGCTATCAAATTAGACAAAGCTCTTCCTAAAGACGAGATCCTCAACCTCTATCTGAATGAAATCCCTTATGGGGGAAGCATTTACGGAGTGGAGGAAGCGGCACAGAGTTTCTTTGGCAAACCTGCATTGAACCTCACACTTCCCGAATCTGCATACCTCGCAGCTATGCAAAATGCTCCAACCTTCTATTCTCCGTATGGAAACCACATAGACGCTCTCGAAGCACGAAAGAATCTGGTGTTCAAAGAAATGCTTTCCAACAAGCTGATCACCCAAGAGGAATACGATGTCGGTATTGCAGAGAAAGTAACCTTTAAACCAAAGACATCCACCTCTGGTATTCGCGCTCCTCACTTTGTTTTCTTTGTCATTGATTACTTGGCTAAAAAATACGGTGAAGATCTTCTCCAGACCGGAGGTTTGAAGATCACCACCACCATTGATGCGGACATCCAAGCTAAAGCCGAAGAATTGGGCAAACAGTATGGAGTGACCAACCTTCAAAAGTTCCACGCAGACAACAATGCCATTGTGGTCATCGATCCAAAGAGCGGAGACATCCTCGCCATGACGGGATCCAAAGATTATTTTGATAAAACCATCAACGGAAACTTCAACGTTGCCACTGCGCACCGCCAGCCTGGATCCACATTCAAACCCTTCGTCTATTCAACTCTCTTCAACAAAGGATATACTCCGAACACCATTCTATTCGATGCAGCCACTCAGTTTTCTGCCAACTGTGCATCGAACAATTTCACTTCGGATAACGGATGCTACTCCCCCGTGGACTACGACGGCACCTATCGCGGTCCCATGACCATACGCAATGCTCTGGCACAATCAATCAACGTTCCGGCTGTTAAAGCGCTATATCTTGCGGGTATGCAGGCTTCCATCGACACAGCCGCTTCAATGGGTCTTACGGGCCTCGGTAGCCCTTCTCAATACGGTCTCTCCCTCGTTCTTGGAGGAGGTGAGGTCACCCCTTTGGATATGACATCCGCCTATTCCGTTTTTGCGAATGACGGAATGCGAAACCCATACAATGCCGTTCTTAAAATCCAGGAAGAAAGTGGAAAGGTAATCGAACAATACACTCCAAACCCAACCCGCGTTCTTCCAGAAGAATCTGCACGAAAGATTTCAAGCATTCTTTCAGACAACGCGGCGAGAACCCCAGCATATGGATCAAATTCGGTGTTGTATGTTCCAACTCAAGACGTGGCGGTTAAAACAGGAACCACAAACGATTACAAAGACGCCTGGATCATGGGATACACTCCGAACATTACCGTTGGTATGTGGGTTGGAAACAACGAAAACACCCCGATGGATAAAAAAGTGGCGGGATACATCGTTGCTCCAATGTGGAGAGACATGATGAACTATATTCTTCCAAAATTCCCTGTCGAATCTTTCACTCCTCCCCTTCCTGATGATCCAACGCTTAAACCAGTACTTCGAAACGATCTTGCTGGTGAAGCATATACCGGAGGTATTCATAACATTCTGCATTTCGTAAACAAAAACGATCCGACCGGACCGGCTCCTTCTAATCCTACAAGCGATCCCCAATACACAAACTGGGAATACGGTGTTCAGGCTTGGCTTGCAGCGAATCCTCTTTCACTCAACCTCCTCCAGCCTCAAACTCAGATGACCCCCGTTATTCAAAATGGAATTGTCGTTCCAACTTCTGATCCAAATATATTCCAGACTGTTACTTATCCTGCCGGTACCGCTCCTGCTCAGTAGGCCTACTTGTAGAAGATTTTATTTATATTCTGCCCCGTTCTTTCCTGTATCTCGGTTAAAATCTTCTGTTCCTTTAATTTAATTTCATTCTTTTTTGCCGGAGAAGAAATGTCTAAGGTAAGAACATTTTCTTTTATTGAAACTTCTTCTACAGACAAAGTGATTTTAGTCGCTCTTAATACCGCTTCCACAATCGTTTCTTTAGCTAACGTATCTTTGCCTAAGGATTTAAGAAATCGCCCAAGGAGTGATGAGAGATCTTTCATAAAGACATAATTTCGAGAATCTTGGCTGCGGTTGTTTCCGGGTTGTTGTGTGAGTTATCAATTTTGTATTCATGAGGAAGCGTTGTTCTCTCTTTCAAATCTTTATTCCACTTCACCGCTCTTTCCCAATCTTTAAATCCACTATCCCTCTCTCCAAGAACTCTCTGTTTTAACTCTTCGTCTGAATCAATGGTTAACGAGACAATAATATAATTAATACCCTCTAACACGCTTGGAATTCTTTGGACTTTCTCATCCTCAAGGTCTTCAACAAGAATATTCTTGTATCCATTTTCAATATATTTATGGAGCGCTTGTACTAAAATTTCAAAAGACATTTCTTCTTCCTTGAAGGTAGCGTCGCTCCAGTCTCTTTTGAGATGCCATTGTCTGATCCAACCTAGGTTTATTAAAGGAGACTGTAATTTCTCTTGGAGAATTTTTGCGACAGTGCTTTTTCCGCTCCCTGGTGCCCCAGAAATTACAATAATGTCTTTCATATTAAGATCTGTTCATAGGCATCACAAGATACATAAATGTCTTATCTCCAACCCCGTCAATTACAATAGGCCGTGCTTGTCCTGCAAACTTCACATCTACACTGTCCGCAGGAATAGATTGGAAGCAATCCGTAAAGTATTTGTGGTTCACATTTATTTCAAGCTCCTCCCCTTCAATAGCAGCTTGTATGGCATATGTATTCTGTCCGATGTTTGAATTCTTGGTTTCAATCTCAAACTTTTTCTTTAGAGGCGAGACGGTGAGGTGAAGTTGGTTGAAGGTGTCAGAGAAGATAAGAGAGGTTTTGAGAGAAGTAACCAAATCCTGTTTCAAGACAACAACCTTTGAAGTGGTTTCTTTAGGGATAATCTGTCGGTAGTCTGGAAATACTCCGTCGATGATTCTTGAAACAAGATATATTCCTCCTCCTGTTAACGCAATCTGGTTATCATGAATAGAAATAGAGATATCATCATCCACCGAATCAAAGATTCGGATTATCTCCCCTGCGTTCTTTTGCGGAATCAAAATGTATTTGAAATGCGGAATCTTTTTAACTTTAATTTTCTTTTCTGCAAGACGGAAAGAGTCTGTGGCAGCAAAGACCAGATTCTCGCCCTCATAGTTAATAAATATCGAAGATAGCTCAGGCTTCATACTTCCAACTGCCGCAGCGTAGTGAACCGATTTGAGGCCATTCACGAGATCTTTTGCAGGAAGAGAGAAACCTTCGTCATCAGCAATTGTTGGAACGATGGGAAAATCTTCAAGATTAAGAGTTTTAATAGATGTCTCGGTATTGGATGTAACCACTTTCAATACCTGATCCACCAATTCAAGGGTAATACTTTTTTCTTTCGAGAGGGAGTTTAAAAATGAACTGAGGATTTGAGCAGGAACAACCACTTGTCCGGGTTCAATTACTTTAGCTGGAACAGTTGTTGAAATACCGAGATCGAGATTTGTTGCTCTAATGGTTAACGTATTATCTTTTGCTTCAAGAAATAATCCAGCAAGAACGGGAAGGGTTGGATTCTTTCCAGCAATCTTCTCTGCCTTGCTCACAGATTCTGATAACCTCTCCTTAATGCATTCTATTTTCATATATAAATACTTGTTAATACTATTAGGGGTGTGAATAAGTGGATAACCAATCGAGCCTTAATTTTCAACGTTTATTTACCCTATTATAAAACTCTGGTGGGGATAAAGAAAGGAGCTGTCTGATAACTTTCTAGCCCCGTCCCCAGAAACGAACCAAAAGATCTTCCTCTACCCTGTCCTGTACCCTTATCTATACACAGCTATCCCCAGGGTTTTACACAGTTAAGAGGTTTCTGATCTGGCCTATCTCGTCTGAAAGAACAGTGTTGGTCTTCAAATCCTCCTTCACCTTCTCACAGGAGTGGATGACGGTAGTGTGGTCTCGGCCTCCGAGTTTCTGTCCAATAGTAGGATATGAGATATTAAAATCTTCTCGAAGAAGATACATGATGACCTGACGAGGTTTAATGATTTCCTTCCTTCTCGTTTTCTCGTAGATGCTCCCCTCCTCAACGTCATAGAAGTCAGAAACTATCTTCACTAAATCTTTAATAGCCACCGTTCGTTTTGGTTTGGCATTGTTCTTCACGAAGTTTCGGACATCAGTAATATTAATTTCCCTCCCTTTTAATTGTGCGTGCATGAAGAGAGTATTCACCACTCCTTCGAGATCTCTAATATTTCCACTAACGGAGTGTGCAAGATAGTCCACCGTCTCTTTTGGAAGCACTAATCCTTGCTGCTTAGCTTTTGAGGTGATGATGGCCACGCGAGACTCTTCATCCGGAGCGGGAATATCGATAATCATACCGGCGGAGAAGCGTCCTTTGAGGCGGTCTTCCAATCCGTGAATGAAATGAGGATGTTTATCCGAAGAAAAGATAACCTGCTTGTTGTTATCATAGAGTGTATTGAAGAGATGGAACAATTCTTCTTGGAACTTTTGTTTATCAGAGAAGAACTGAACGTCATCCATGATGAGAAGATCGTATTTTCGGTATTTCTCCTTAAAGGTGGTCATCTTCTGGGTCTGGAGAGCGTTCATGCAGTCCTGGCCGAATTTCTCTGAGGTCATATAGAAAACTTTTTTGGAAGGATTGGCAGTTTTGATGTGGTTTCCAATAGCTTGGATAAGGTGTGTTTTGCCGTGGCCGGTGGAACCGTAGATGAAAAGAGGGTTATAGACCACTCCAGGGTTCTTTATAACCGCTTGGGCAGCCGCATGAGCCAGTTCATTGAATGATCCGATGACAAACGAATCAAAGGTGTATCGAGGATTCAAGTTATCATCCTTGTTCACTTGAACTTCGGGAAGAGGAAGCTCTCTCATGCCAAAATCCATATGTGGACGCTCATCCTTTCTTTTAGACTCTTCTTTGTTCACCACATATTCAATGGAATGAATCCCCGGATTCTTTTCATGAAGAATTTTCAGGATGGTGGTGTGGTATTTCTGAAGCAGCCATTCCTTGGCAAATGCATTTGGAACCGAGAGAACAATCACTCCCCCGTCTTCTTTCACAATGTGCGTGTCTTTGAACCAGGTCGTAAAATTTGCAGGAGATATTGAGAGCTCGATTTCAGTGAGGACGCTTTGCCAGAGTTGTTTGTAATCGATCATGAGCTTTTGGTACCTCATAGTATATCTTTGACGGCCAAAAGGAAAAACTTGTTAAAGAGGAGAAATGTGTTTATAATGTGTTCACAACTTAAAAAACATGTCTACGACATACCAACCAAAGAAACGCAAGCGATCCCGTGCCCATGGATTCAGAAAGCGAGCAAAGACTACCGGAGGCCAGCGAGTGGTTAAGGCCCGACGCCGAAAAGGTCGTTCTAAGCTTACCGTCTAATGCTTCCCAAGGATAAAAGGTTGCCTCGAGAGCTCTTTACCGAGCTTTTAGAGCGTTCCAAATACGCCAATTCCCTTCATTTCTCCCTCAGATACGTGCTTGGTTCGTCTACAAGGGTGGGGGTCTCTGTTTCAAAGAAGATCTCGAAGAAAGCGGTGGTGAGGAACAGAACCCGCCGCCGGGTCTACTTTGCCGTTCAATCTTTGGATTTACCCAGCGGACTTCTGTTGTTTGTGGCTAAAAAGGGAGCCGAAACCCTTAAAGGCGAGGTTTTGCATAAGGAATTACAGAATTTATTGGGTTCGGTTCGTTAAAAATGATACAATCTGAATATGTCTGCTCTCTACCACGCTATTATTGTTAATCCCCTCTACAACGGTCTTATTGGCCTTTTCGCCATAGCTCCCTGGATTGATGCCGGTATTGCGGTAGTGATTCTCACCATTCTGGTCCGCCTCATCCTCTACCCTCTTTCGCGAAAGGCTGTGCTTACCCAGGTTCGCATGCAGGAAATTGCTCCCGAACTAGCAAAGCTTAAAGAAAAATACAAAGACAGCGAAGAACAGGCCCGAAAGACCCTTGAATTGTATAAAGAAAAGAGCGTCAATCCTTTTTCAGGAGTGCTTGTGCTCTTGATCCAGCTCCCTATCATCTTCGCTCTCTACAGAATCTTCCTTCAAGCCGGGTTTCCTCAGGTGAATACCGCGCTTCTCTATTCATTTGTTCATGTTCCTGAACATATCAGCATTATGTTTCTCGGATTGTTTGATATTACACAGAAAAGTTGGATCCTTGCTCTCCTTGCAGCAGCTTCAACCTATTTCCAGCTTAAAATTGCTACGGCCCGCGCTCTTCCGCCTAAATCTGAAAAAGGAAACTTTGCGGATGATCTTTCCCGAAGCATGCAGACACAGATGAAATACTTTTTCCCTATCCTTGTTTTTTTTATTGCGTATAAAATCTCTGGAGTGATTGCTCTCTACTGGTTGACTTCAAATCTTTTCACCATCGGCCAAGAAATCGTTGTTCGAAAAAATCTAAAGAAAGAAGGAATTATTCCTGCCCAAGCTTAAGGGCCCAAAGAGTGAGGTCGTTTTTGTTTGTGAATATTAAGTAGTCTTCGTCTGGAGTGAGGATGGGATTCATAACGTCGATATCAGTGTTGAAGTCTTTCTTTGGGTCTACGAGAATATCTGTAAAAGTGGTATCGGTGTTGTATCTCCAAATACGATCGACGAATCGAGTTTTTCCTTGGTACCAATTGTCTGGTTGATCTGATCCGACTCCACCCGTTGGTACCCCGCAGAACAACATGATTTTATTCTTAATTCCCCATACGCATTTATCCACCAATGTTGCTGGAGTGAGATTTGTAATACTTTTATCCGTATTTTGAACACTGAAAGCGGCTGCTCCGTTGTTGTATGAATATGCGAGTCTCAACCCGTCTGTTCGGGGAGTAATCATTAATGCATTTAACGGTCCAAGGATTTTTGTTAGTGAGCCGCCTTTAGAAGGAAGTGTGTATGCAAATCCAGCTGCGCTTGAACTTGGTTTTGTGATTAAGAGTGCAGTCGAGCTTCCAACCGATAGCAGTCTCCAATCGGTGAAGTCTGAATTAAACAATGTTGTTAATTTTGAACCATCGAATGCGGAAGCAGAGATTGCTCCCGAATCTTTAAATGTGTAGAGGAGAGTATTGTTTTGAGCTGCCAGTTCACTTATTTGTCCTCGAATCGGTGTTGATGTGATTGTATACAAAGTGTCTGTGCTCGAAGCTTTCGGAGGTACAAGAGTGAGAGAGAGATTGTCTATAGTATCCGAATCGTTCTGTAGAGATCTGAATACAACAGCGTTTGCATCATTTCTAAATACAGCTTCATATATTTTTGGAAGGGTATCATTTGTAATTTGTGTTTTAACTAGAGTTGCAGGATCGACGTCGAATATATGACCAGTGGCTCGGTCTACATATCGAATGGTTGTTACGCCCTGTTTTATAAAGCCTATTGCTCCAGCAATAGGAGTGTCTGTAATACGGAAAAATCGTGCAATAGGTTTGCCTAGGTCATTCAAGCCTGTGGTTCCAGTGGTACCGTCTGGATTTACTGAAACAGTTACGTTCCCCTCTCCGGGTTGGCCAAATGGAGATACGACAGGTCCTGTTGATGCAGGAACTGTGCCAGAGTATCTTAGAAAGAAATACCAACCCCCTGCTCCGAGAAGGATCAAAAGAATAACTATTATCAGAGCGATTATTTTCTTGTTCATATTATAAGTTTATATGTACGTGTTCTGCCGTTGCGTGATCTACAACTTTAATCTTGCTTCTGATTTCTGTGACAAAGGCGTCAATACCGTCGGCTTGAATACCCAATTGTTTCCAATTGCCTCGAATATAGGATTCCAAAGAATTTCCAAAGAATACCCTTCTTGTTTCGTCTTTTACTTCCCACTGGAAACTTGGGCCGACATTATGATTAATATCTACAAAGAAACGCACAACATTTGCAGGATTGGTAGCGTCGCTTCTTAATGCAACGTCCACACATTTTCCAGCTTCTGGACCTGGTTTGTGACAGGAATCTTCATGATTAGCAACTGGAGGGAACATTTCAGTTACTTGCCAGGTTAGACCATCAGTTTTTAACTGAGCGTCCAGATTTTTCAATTTTATTGATAGAAAAGGATCAACTACACAAGGTCCAGCTCCTGCACAACCTGCTCCGTCAGGACTTTTTTGATCTGCAGGTAGTTTCTGATTGATCGTGCTAGGAAGTTTTACACAACGGCTACATCCGCTTGCTGGGTTATTTCCATGTGCCTGATCTATTGTTGGATCGTTTGGATCCCCTGTTGGATTTTCAACGTCTCCAAGCCCATTACCAAGCGCCGCACCACCCGCTTCTCCTGGAATTGTTAGATTAAACTCCACCAATTTCGGATTCACCGTATACAAAATAATCCATGCACTAAAAGCCATTAAAAGGCCGATTAAAGCATTCTGGATGTCATCCTTCGAACTTTCTTTTCCACTAAATGCGTCTGTAGACATGTATTTGATCCCGGCAAAGATGAGTTTTAACACTGCAAGCACCCCCGCAAGTCCAATAAGAAGCTTATACATACCAGGAATGTAACTAACAATACTAGCTTTACCGCTCGCATCACTCACAATTGGAATTGGAGCGAGTAAACAATATCCATCTGCCCCAGGGTTACATTCAGCAGAGACGGGAATAACAGGAGAGAAAGAGAGGAATGCAACGATGAGGATAAGGAAAAGTTTTTTCATGGTTAATTCTTATTGCCAAATTGTACACTAAAAGTTTTTTGCGCACTTTGGGTGATGTCTATTGAATTCCGAGCCTCGAGCAAAACTAACGAGGTTCCCGAAGCCCCCTCTGGGATTCTGTACGTCACATCGCTTCCAGGTTTTGAATCTGATCCGCTGGCCCAAGAATACACAATCTGTTCAGCTGTGCGGTTGAGAGCGCCAAAGAATAGCGGAATACCAACAAACGAGAACTCTTTGTTTGTTGTGACGAATGCATCCCCCACTTCCCTATTAAAAGATATTCCATACAGAGGACTCTTTTCGTACACAAGCAAACTAGGACTAATTGAAGTTTGAGTTAAAGATGCTGAAGCAACCGTAGTGTCTCTGTCTGTTAGAATCTCCACTTTTACGGTTCGCGGCTGCCTAAGAAGAGAGCCTGTAAAGGAGAAAGAGCTTCTTCCTGTACCAGACACTTGTCCCATAACCTCTCCATCTAAATACCATTTGTATATAAGGGTTGAGGCACTTTTACCTACGTGAGGTATTGCAAGAAGCGTGAGAGTGGTTTGGTGTGTCCAAAGTGTTTTACCTTTATAGAAAGGTGGAGTGTACCCACTGCCCTGCCATAACAGGTCTACTGATCCAGATGAAACAGTGAATGTTTTTGTGAAATCTCCTTGGTTAGACTTAATGCTCACTCCAATCGTTGTTTCTCCCGTGGAAGGAGCGGTAAGAGTGAAAGAAGTTAGACCAAGACCGCTCTTCGCACCTATCTTATTCAAACTCCATGTAATGGTGGCGGTTCCAAGGTCTATGGTAGAAGACTGGAGACGAGCTGTTACCGTATCTCCCGGGGCTGGATATTGAGGGGTCAGATTCAAAATAATTCCAGAAGCCAAAATATCTTCTGTTCCATCTATACTGGGAACTTGAGCGTGAATAAGAACAGGACTGAAGAGAATACCCACAAGAAGAGCAAAAGATGTAAACTTCATTCTTTTATTATATACGCTTTTGGATATTTTAAGCAGCCTTCTGCTGGTCGTTTGAAGATCGGGAGTCTAATCGACCAGGTTTTCTTTCTTCTTGAACGTTTTTCGAATCGCTTTCTCCCAGTTTATCTTTTTTGTCCATCATATACATAAAAACTCCATCTGCGCACCATAATGGAAGTGCATCAAGCACAGGTATTTGTTCAATAAGAAATGCACCGAGCATACTCCCCACTTTCTTTCCATCCATTTTCACCCCTCGCATTCTGAGATAAAAAGGCAAGGTCATACCGACTCCAATATCAATAAATCTGTTTGCAGCAACGCCAATAACAAAGATATCAAGTGCAAATTGTACAAGATCAATCATTGCCAAGGCTCCAATAGTGAGCCCCCATTCCATATTAGACATCTTGCTTCCCATGTCTCTAGTTTACCTTATTTGGGAGAGTTTCTATCGGAACCGTTTCGGTTGCAGGTGATCTATCCTCCTCTGCAATCTGTCGTGCTTTCTTCTGGGCTAACACTTGAGACGGATCCGAGGTAATAATCTGGTCTTCCGTATACGAAGCAATGACTTTGATGGCAACGTGTTTTAGTCCTGCAAAGAAGATTCCCTCCCCCACGTCTGATTCGAGTAACAAATATTTCTCTTCATCTGTCAGATTAAATGTTTCTTTCAGTTTATCAATCGTGGTCGGAGATTGTTTCAACAATATTTGAATCGAAGAGTTGGTGATGATCGGCAAACCGTATGGACTCTTTAAGAAGTCATCCACGTCCTGGGTGATGGTTGCCACTCCAAGGAAATACTTCCTTCCTCGCTTCACGAGACCCATAAGGAACGATGCCGTATCGTCTGATTTCATCATCCACCAAGCTTCATCGATAACAAGCAATCTCTTCTTTAATTCTTTTCGAATGGCGTTCCAGATGTAATGCGTAATGATATACATGGCAATCGGTTTCAATTCGTCTTCCATATCTCGGAGAGAGAACACAACGAATTTTCGATTGATATCCACGTTTGTTGGGCGGTTAATGAATCCTGCCCAGGTTCCTTTGGTGTATTTGGTTAATCTCTGGGCGAGAGACTCCCCTCCTTCCATACCGGAGAGCACCAATTCGAAATCAGACATGAGTGGAGGTTCGATGGTGCTGAAGTCTGAATCGGCAGTAATGTCTTTCAAGGCATATGTTTCGGTGATGGCGCGATCGATTATGGCGTCTTCCTCTGCGGTAAGGCCTCCCATCATCAGTCTGAAGAGACCGACGAGGTTGATGATGTTCGATCTCAAGATGTTTCCGGTGCTTTCATCCGGTCCTGGTAAAGGAAGATCAAATGGATTGATGTGGTGTTCGGAGTTAAGAGAAATCTTGAAATGCCTTCCCCCCACCGCTTCCGCCATGTATTCGTATTCGTTTTCTGGGTCCATACAGATGACTTCTGCATCGAACATGAGAGTACGAAGAATTTCCAGTTTGGTCATATAGGATTTACCCGAACCAGATTTCGCAAAGATAATCGAGTTGTAGTTTTCAAGGCTGAAACGGTCGAACAAAACGAGTGATGAGTTGTGTCTGTTAATTCCGTACAGGATCCCCTTGTCTGAAGTGAGGTCGAAGGATGTGAACGGGAACAAAGATGAAAGGGGTGAAGAATTTAATTTTGAGTGGACATTCAGAAGATCATTTCCAAGTGGAAGCGTGCTTTGGAATCCTTGTTCCTGCTGGAAGAGAGCGGGTTTTACATATACAAGCTTGGCATCAAGAATGGATTTGATCTCTGTCTCTACTTTATCCAATTCCGCTTCTGAATCCGCATAGATAGTGATATAGAGTCCTACATCAAAGAGTTTCTCCTGCGCCTGCTGCAATTGGTCTCGAAGATTTTCCAAATCTTGGTATGCAACATCGAGCATTGGGTCTCGAACCAACCCCTTCTCTTCCCTGGTATGGATCTGGCTTTGCACTTCCGCTACCTTCTTTTGAAATTGTCTCAGAACCTTGGATGTTTCAATTGGATGAACGAAGATTGAAACGTCGAATACCTTGTCCATGTTAATGATTGGAGAGAACCATGATTCGGAAAGGAATCGAGGGTATGAGATGACAAAGAAAGATCGCAGGATCTTTTCTCCAAGGTTTAATTCTTTTGGAGATACCTTGAGTGCACTCGGTGCAATGATGTCTTTCAGTTCAAGCACACCTGCTTCAAAGATTTCCTGGGGCAAAATAGAAGCAATCTCTGCTTTCTTTTCTTTTTTAAATAATGAATCGAATATTCCCATGGTTGTGTATTATGCGGTTTTGATAGGCTTCTCTGATTCCCCGGGGTTGAATCCCTTGTAGAAGAGTTCGATCACCTCTTCTGTGCCCAATCTGGCAACTCTGATGCCTGTACGGACCAATCCTTGCTCCACCACAGCCGTTCTCTCTTCAAGCTGGGTTCTGTTTTCTTCAAAACTTGCTTGGCTCTGAGCAGCTTTTTCTTTATTTGTTTTTGAACCGAAGAGAGAACCGATACCGCTTACTTTCTCTGGGCTAATGGATGAAGGAGTGTATGGGATGACCACAAAGAAGTTTTTGGTCATAATGTTCGTGCTTTCGGTGAACTTCTTGATGAATTCTATGTACTCTCTGGTTTGAATCTTCATTAAACTGTTTGCTTGATTCTTTTCTTGTTCCTCAAGAAGCGCGATGTATGGACGGATGTCCAGCTTACGAGATTGGATGGTGATTTCAATTGAAAAGTCTAAAGAGTTCAGAAAATCCTGGAATTGGAAGATGATGGCATTCTTCTCGTCTTCGGATTTGAGAGAAAAGTTTAACGAAGATGCGAGAAGTATAGATCTCATCCCCCCATCCTTCAAAATGAGGACACCGTCACGAACTTCTTTGATTGGGACGAACTGTTGAGTGGAATTAGTGCTAGCCATGAATGTATTATATCTTAAATCTTTCGTCCGGAGATTGTTTCTGAGGGATTTCTTGTTGTTCCGTACTTGTATCGAGTGCAACTGCCAAATCTTTTAGTTTGGATTCAGAGAGTTTTGGTACATATATCTGGTTTGCTTGCATGGGAGTTGCTTCTCTCGCTTCGGGTTTTCTTTCTTCTTTCTTCCAGACATACAATTTGCTGCCAAATGAATAGTGCAAGAAGCTTTCAACGGTATCCGTGAAAGAACGCTCGTTTACTCTATAGAAGGCCAAGGCCCCGCCAAAGACAAGAACTGGTACCGCAAGGAGGATGGCAATGAATCGAGGGAGGAAGACAAGCAGTATAACCACCACTCCAATTGAACCTGCAATATAAAGGAACTGTTTGAAGGTTAAAGGTCCAAATATCTTATCTTCGACTTCAATAAATTGAGGGACTTGGAAACGCATGCGTTTATTATACCCTATCCTTTCTTTCTACTCCCTACTGAATTGGTTCTCTATATGGATCTTGCCCAGCTTGATATGAAGTTGGTGTTGAAACCGATATTGTTCCAGACATTTTTTCTTCGATGATGCTTTTTGGTGCCACAGGAACTATTGGAGGAGTTACAGGAGTAACGGTTTGAGGAGTGGTGTGTGCGGTGAATTCCACTTTCAGTTCTGCAGGGGTAACTGGGAGTGCTGTAGGAGTAACTATTTGAGGAATGGGTGTAACGGGTTCAACTTCTGGTTGTGGAGGAGTATCGTGTACCACTTCCCCGGGTTCGATCATGGGGAGAATGACAGGAGGGAGCTCAACTTCCTTGGAAGTGACAGGAGCTATAACGGGCGCCTCTATTGTTATAACTTTTTCGGGAACCGTTTGTGTAATAAGAAATTCTGCAGGAATTTTAGAAAATATTTCGGCTTGGAGGTCTAAACTCAACTTTGAATATGTATCGAGAGGTTTTTTAGTTATTTCGGCAATAGTACGAATCGCGTCTACAAGGTTTTGCAGACCGAGCATTGCGTAAAGGATCTGGCTATCAGCTTCTTCCGCTTCTACTTCAGATAATCCGACCTCTTTGAGTCTAAGTGAAACAAATTCACTTGTATCATTAGACATAATTAAATCCTGGATCTCTTCCGGAAGCTTTTTGTATGCCGCTTTCTTTTGTTCTTTAGTAAAGATCATTTTATTATGAGAAGTCTGCTATTCCAGCAGGACTTGCAAGATATGTTAACACGCTTGGATTTACAATAGCGTGTGCTGAAGGAGCTTCAAGTGCGGCACGAAGAGTGGTGATATCTGCAGGTTCCATTTCGAGCGCCATTTTCTTAAGAATATTAGGTTTTAGGGCAGATAATACATCTGGATGGAGAAGAATCGATGCTCCCACTAATGGTAAACCATTTGTATCTACAAAGTCTCCTGTTGTACTCATGAGTCCTGCGATGTCTTTTGCGCTCAGTCGTTTATTGATCATGTCACGTACAAGCGTAGGATTCGCAAGATGACCATTTGCTGAAGTATCGAGCGCTCTAATCAAAGGAGCTTTTCTTCGATCTCCGATATTCTTCTTTTGATTTTTTGTAAACTTATTGTTCTTCATAATCGCATCAACTTGTGAAGGTTTGAGTTGAGAGACGAAGTCTTCTCGATTCAAATGGTCTGATTTGACCATTGCCAATTCAGGATCGGAAAGACCTTTGATTGCTTTCGCAACCCCTGGGTCCATAACAGGAGTACCACCCGCTGTCCGTATCGCTTCCATTCTATCCATTTCTGTATTAATAGATCCAAATCTTTTACCCTTAAGCATGTCTTTCTCCCCTTCTGAGAATTTATCGCTCTTATTAATTGCTTCAAGTTGCTGCACGCTAATATTATTAGCAAACGCTTGAGTATCGAGAAGTGCCCTGTTGCCGTCCACAATGGCTTCGATTTCCTTATCGCTCATACGGTTGATGCTCTTCTCCATAGCATCAATTTGAGCTTGGGTTGCACCTGGCTTAATACCGTTTCTGATAGCTGCCGCATCTTCAGCCCTGCGTAATTCTTCATTATCTGCTTTTTTCTTTGCAGCAATTCGTTTCTCATCTGCTTCTTTATTTTCTTTATATCCAGTTGTTCCCCCTTTGCCTACACCTGCAACTCCTGCTGCAGGACCTCCAATAGGAACTGATTTCCAATTAACGTCATCTGCTCCTACGAATCTACCAACGGCTGTCCTACCCAAAGTTCCTTCAATCGCATCCCCCACGGCTGCAGTTGGAACAGAGGCGTTACGTACATCAAATGTACCACTGCGAGCTTTTCTAGCAGCATATAAGGCAAGGCGAGCGCCGGCTCCGGGCAATCCCACCTTGGTTCTCGCAGCTTCTTGTAGTGTTGCATTATTCGCTATAATTTCACCTGGTTTACCAATAAATTTCCTTCCCATTCCCCCAAGTGCTGTGCCAAATAATAATCCGCCAGCTGCACCGGTTGCTGCAGAGGTAAGTTTGCCGATACCATTACCTGTTCTGTTGGAGATAGATTTAGCGATAATCAGAGAAAATACCAAGAAACAAATAACAATGGCTAGGCTGAGGAGGGTCTCTCCAGATCCAGCTGCGTATGAAAGTTTTCCATCTGCTTCAACAATGGTCCCAGTTAAAGCGTTGGCAAGCGGTAACCTATTGTTGA